>JAYVDU010000466.1:0-10335 GCA_043749245.1 Bacteroidota bacterium
GGGTAATATAAAGGTTACAGCAAATAAAATTATAAAATGATGAAATATTATGTTTTTATTTTTTTCTTCTTTTGTTCTTGTCAATTTGCTCATGATAAGGTAACAAAAACGAATTCTTTCACAGAAGAAGATTTTAACGAGGTGTTTAAACGCACGAAATCGATATTTAGTGAAAATAAATTTGCAATTGAAAATAATTCAAGTTCATGGGTTTCGGACTCATTTGGTACTTCATGCTTGCAATCATCTTTGGCATTAGATACTTCTTTTGGCTTCCAGTGTGTGAGAGTTGGTGAATATGAATATAAATGCGATTTATATACGTCCTCTTGCGGATTGCATTATGAATATGCGGAAAAAAAATTTTTGAATTTTTTTTTCCGCATCTGTGCAAGAAAAGATTATGGAGAGATAAAAAAATTCGCTGACGAATGTATGTTTCCTGAATTTTTGATAAATCCGAACGATAATTATCGTTTACTGGAACAAAACAATTTATTTATTTATTTTCCGCTTCCTGAAAATTATAAGAAAACAAATTTAGAACAAGATATAAGAAAATGCGAAAAACTGATTAATGAATATTATCTGCAATTTTTAAAAAAGAAGGGAATAAAAATAGATTGAGCTGCTCCCCAAAATTAGAATAAAAAATAGTAAAAAGATAAGTGTTAATACGGAAGAAATAAATGGTTTTTTGAAAACTTCAATCTAAAGTAATTCAAGCGTAATAAATTTTAAAGGTTGTTTTAAAAAGGATGTTTTAAAATAATACACACATGAAAAAGTTAATTGTTTTAATTGCCTTTATCGCAAATGTTTTTGCGATGCAGGCGCAAGTGCGGTTCATAGTGCAACCGCTTTTTGAAGGCGTTTTTTCCCAAGATCGTGTTTTTCAATTCAGTGTCATTAATAACCAAACGCAAGGTAATGCGCAAGGGTTTATCAGTATTGCGTTAACCAAACTCAACGGCGAACCGGTTGCTAATTATCAGTCTGCCGTTATAAGTTTAAAACCGAGCGAGGTACAGAACGGTGTGGCGATGGAATGGCAAAAAAGCGCACGTTTTGCGAGCAATGAAGAAGGTAAACGACTGCGCGATGTGGGTGTGCTGCCTTTTGGACATTACAATATGTGTTATATGTTCAACAATAACCCGAACACGCGTTTTTGTTCGGAGGTAGAATCGCAACCACTCACGCCGCCTCAACTCACATATCCGGAAGATAAAGAAATCATTACACTTTTAAATCCCGTCTTAACGTGGCTGCCACCGATGCCTTTAATAGATGTGCCATACAATTATGCATTGAAGTTAGTTGAGTTACAGCCAAACCAAACTTGTGGTCAAGCATTGCAACAGAATACACCCATTGCACAGCTGAATAATTACAGCAATACCAATTACGCCTTCGATGGCAGTAATGGTAAAGATTTAGAATTTGGCAAAACATATTGCTGGCAAGTTGGGGTGTATAACAAAAATATTTTTATTGCCAACACCGAGATTTGGCAGTTTTCACCTAAACAACCTTACGGTGTGCAAGCACTTTCTACGGTAACGGTAGTAGATAATTCGCCCTTTATGTATTTAAAACATGGTTTAGATGGCGAAACCATAAAAGCCAAGCCACTGCTTAAATTTATTTACGATAATGTGGCTGGGCTACCAATATTAAAATATGCTATCTATTCTCCGAGTCAATTAGATAAGAAAAGCATAACACAGCAACAAATACCGATAAATTTCGGACCCAACTATTTAACAGTTGATTGCAGCACCCTCACAGGTTTAGTCGCCAATCAACCATATATTTTAGAAGTTACAAACGAAAATAATTCCACTCATTATTGCCGCTTTATTTATGCAAAATAAAATCATTTGGGGTCTTTTGCTTCTATTTTTTAGCTGTAATCGGTCCGATGTCGGCGTGGCAGGTTATATGGCTGCTTGGCAAAAAGCGCGAAATTCAGTAAGCGCCACTAGTAGAAATAACGGTTTAGAAATGACACTCACTTATTTGCCAACTGAATTTTTAGTGATTAACGATGTGGGCTTAAATATTAAACAAACTGACTACAACAAAAGTGTTGAAAATTTTTGTGACCATATTTACTGCACGCTCAAAATTAAAAACGACGCAATGGCTTTGAAACAAAATGCTATGGATATTCCGAAATACTTTGCACGCGATAGATCGAGGCAAATTTTTGGAATTCATGGCACAGATGATACCCTGCGCTGCATTATTTATCAGCCCGAATTGGTGGGTAATAAATCTATTGAAACAACAGTGAATCTTGTTTTTAATCGCCCACTGAATCAGAAATGCGGCATGCCTTTAGAAGGTGATTTCACGTGTTTGTTTAAAATGCCAGATAGTACGAACAGCGAGATTAGACTTACAATTAATAAAAATGCTATTAATCAATTACCCAAGTTAAAATTTTGATTATGAACTTGAATTTATCTAACAGAAGAAAAGTTGCATCTGTTTTATTGGTCGTAATGATCATTCAGACGCTTCACCCGTTAACAGCACTCGCTTTAACGAGCGGACCTGTGCAGCCCGAGTTTCAAGGTTTCAAACCCATTGAAGCTACCAACATGGTTGATTTATTCACGGGTAATTTTTCCTACAATTTACCATTGTTCGAAATTGATGGCTATCCCGTTAATATGTCTTACAGTTCGAATAATCGCCCTGAAGACGAGGCGAGTTGGGTGGGCTTGGGATGGAACCTTAACCCTGGTTCGGTGAACCGTGATATGCGCGGATTACCAGATGATTTCAAGGGTGATGTCATACAGAAAGAATATAACATCAAAGATGATTATACCGTTGGTGGTGGGGTCGGATTCGGGGTTGAAATTTTTGGAATAAAGAATACCTCTACAGCCAATTTAGGACTATCTTACAATAATAAAAAAGGTTATAGCATTGGTGTAGGTCTTTCAACTGGAGCACTTAGATTATTAAATGCTAAACCATCATTAAACTTCGATACGCAAAATGGTTTGGACATAGGTTTAGGTTTATCGTATAATACTGGCAAGATACATGACTTTATAGGTGGCGCAAGTGCTAAAACAAATATTAATTCTCGGTCAGGTTTGAAAGCTATTTCTTTACAAACAACAGCTACTTTAAAAAACTATGGCGTAACCGGAGATATTAATTTTGATATGGGTGGATTCCATTATTCTCCAACAAACCAGTTGCCTATTCAAAATAAATCTTTTAGTCTTCATTTATCGGGTGGAACTTCTTTTTTTGGCATTTCTGGACTTGGTATGTTAGATGGCTATTTGAACATACAATCCCTACAGTTTAACAAGCAACCACAATACGCTTTTGGATATTTGAATAGCAAGCTTGGCAGCCAAAATATAACAAACCTATTAGATGTCAATAGGGATAATCAACTTACTTATCATGAAAACACACCCAATCTCGCTATTGGTTATGGTACCTACGATTTCTTTTCAGTGTCAGGTCAAGGCGTCGGCGGCCAATACCGTCTGTTCAAAAACGATATAGGCGTTTTACAATCATCTTATTCAATCAATTCAAGTTCTTCTGCTCCTTTAGGTATTGAGCTGGCTGGTGGAGCTTATTTTCATTTTGGCGGAGATTTAACACCAACACAAACGGATTCGCGAACTTCAGGTTGGCTGGGTGGACTTGATGGAAATAACACTCAAAATACTTTAAAATTTACTGACAATGACAAGAATTACGAAAATGTTTACTTTCGTGAAAATAGTGAAAAAACAGTAGTTGACGATAATTTTAATACAAAAATTGGTGGAACTGACCCAATTTACACAAGAATTGCACAAACAGATGCTGATGTAACGGCAGGTGCTGATTTTGATATTCAGCGCAATAAAACAAAAATTGGTTCAACATCTTTTACGAGTAATGCGCAAAAAACAGCACGTGCAAAACGGTACAGTGTTTTTAATTACCTTACTGCTGACGAAGCATCAAATGTTGGATTAGATAAAAGTATCCTCAGCTATCCTGATACTACACTGATTTACGACTCTGCTACATGCAAGGTTCCAACAATTATTTCAAGAACAGAAAAGGCTAAGCCATATCATATTTCTGAAGTCTCTGTTTTAAAAACGGATGGTTCACGGTATGTGTTTGGTCTACCTGTGATGAATAATTTACAAAGAGATGTTAGTTTTTCGAGTGCGCTTTCAGGAAACTCTACTGTGACTGACCCCTATATTAAGTATACTCACAACGTAGATAATTCTTTAAACAATAAAAATGGAAGAGATAATTTATTTGATGCACAAACAGTACCAGTTTATGCACACAGTTATTTGTTAACAGGAGTTTTATCGGATGATTATGTTGACGTTAAAGGCGATGGTATAACAGATGACGATTTGGGAAATGCTGTAAAGTTTAATTATACAAGAATTAATCCTGCCTTTAAGTGGCGCACACCTGTAGGTTTAGATTCAGCACGTCAGATGAGCGGTATAAAAATTGATCCGTTAGACGATAAAGCGAGTTATGTTTATGGTGAAAAAGAAATTTGGTATATGCACTCTATTGAGTCCCGCAATATGGTCGCTCAATTCTATACAAGTGCGAGGGATGATGGTCAAGGTGTTATTGACCAAAACGGCGGCATTGATCCGACTCAAAAATTGAGAAAACTCGATTCGATAAAAATCTATTCTAAATCAGATTTATTAATGAGAGGAAAAAGTGCAATACCTATTAAGGTTGTGCATTTAGATTACGATTATAGGCTATGCCCAAACACGCCTAACAGCTCAAATATAGCATTTAATAAAGGAAAATTAACCTTAAAAAGTGTTTATTTCACTTTCGGGACAAATGGAAAAGGGAAACTAAATGCGTATAAATTTGGTTATAAAACCGGAAATGGCGCCGCTCCGTTTGCTTACGATAATAACGCTATTGATCGCTGGGGAAATTACAAACCTGTACCAACAAGCTATCCTAAAAATACAGACTTCCCATATAGTCTTCAAGATACTTTCTTAGTTAATACGTATGCAGGTGCTTGGAATTTAGATACTATTTACTTACCTTCCGGAGGTTCAATTATTGCTAATTTTGAATCGAACGATTATGCGTATGTGCAGAATAAAAAGGCAGGTCAAATGTTTTTTATAAAAGGTTTTTCGAACAATGGCACTGTAGCTACTACTGTTCCCAATTTATATACTGGACTTCCTTTTCCTTTTGGAACGACTGTCAATAATAATTATGTTGCAGTTGATGTTTCTGCTTATTCAGGAGTTTTGAACGGTCTAACTCCCCTTCAAATTTCAAAATTATTCTTGACTGATGTTAATAGCCTATATTTTAAAGCCAAGGTTGAACTCACAACAGATGCTTCTACCTTTGAACCTGTATCAGGTTACATGAATTATGACATAACAAACGTGAAATACGATGCTACAAAAAAATGGCTGTTTATTCCGGTTTCGAGCATTAATGATAACAATACCAATTTTCATCCCATTACTATGGCAGCATTACAAATGTTACGTTTGAACCTTCCCTCTATAGCTTATGGACCTCCAGGCAGAAACGATAATACAGCATTAAATAGCAATAGTATCATCGACGCACTCAGAGGTTTGTCAGGTTTTTTTAGTGAGATTCAGACTTTAACAAGAGGTTATAATAATGATAGAGTTTCGAAAGGATGGTCGAATCTAGTGGATACATCCAATCAGTCTTGGATTCGATTATCAAATCCCATTGGTAAAAAATATGGCGGCGGTGCAAGAGTAAAATCCATTGCCGTTACAGATAATTGGTCAGCGCCCAATAGTGGCGGAAGTTCAAGTTATGTTCAAAATTTCATTTACAATACAAACGAAGGCGGTAAAATAATTAGTAGTGGCGTAGCAGCTTACGAGCCTCAATTGGGTGGCGATGAAAACAGTCTTAAAGAACCTATGCCATATACTGACGCTAAAGTGTTATTAGCACCCGATAATAGCTTTTACAATGAAAAGCCTCTAGGTGAAAACTTTTACCCAGCACCAGTGATAGGTTATAGCGAAGTTCGGGTTGAATCTGTTTATACCGGTGTCAGTAGGACTGGTACAGGTTATTCTTTAAGTAAATTTTATACCGCTAAGGATTTTCCAGTTAAAACTGATTTCACGAATATAACCGATGGAACAGTTAAAGCAAAGCCTGGATTCGCAAATACTTTTTTTAAAATTAATGTTGTTGAACAGCGCGGCGCATCTCAAGGTTTTGCTATCGAAACCAACGATATGCACGGAAAAATGAAAGAAGAAGCTACTTTTAATCAGCAGGGTTCTATCCTAAGTGCTACAAATTACTATTATAAAGTAGATAGCATTGCTGATTCAGGAGGCAAGTTAGTTGGGCAAAATACACTCAATAATAGTGTACCTGTTGTAAATCCTGATGGTTCAATCTCATCAAGAAACATGGGTTTAGATATTGATATTTGGCAGGATATGCAAGCCGATTTAAGTAATTCATTAACTACTGGTGTTGAGCTTAATACAGTAGGATTCCCATTTATCTTTGGTATTCCTCTCGTTATACCTGTTCCTTTACCAGTTTTTAAAAGTGAAAGGAAAGGCGTTAAAACGAGCGTTACTACTAAACACATCAGGCGGCAGGGTATTTTAGATAAGGTTGTTAAAACCATTGATGGCTCAACTTTGGCAACCCAAAATTTGCTCTATGATGCTGAGACAGGTGAGGTTTTGAGCACCAAAACACAAAACGAGTTTAACGACCCCGTTTATAATTTAACCTACCCTGCACACTGGGCGTATGACGGTATGGGACCCGCCTGTAAGAATATCGGGAATATTTTTAAGAATGTTGCACTGTCAGCTTCTGGTTTGGATATGAGCGTTATGGGTAGTTTCTTATCAGCTGGCGATGAAATTGAACTCATTGATCCTCTCACAGGTCTTACCAAACCTACAAAATATTTTATAGTTAATAATAGTGGCTTAAAGGCGTATGATAATGCTGGAACACTCTTAACAGGCACATTACCTGTCACCGTTAAAGTGATTCGCTCAGGCAGGAGAAATAAATCTTCTATGCCCGTTGGAAGCTTGATGTCATTAGCAAGCCCGATAAATGCTGCCAATACGGCATTAAGTATTGGCATTACAACTAATGTTTTACAAGCGAGTGCCAAAGAGTACTCGGATAGTATGCGGTTAAATTGTGCTAAAACGTATGATTTATCAGGTACAACATCCGATTTTTTAAAGCCAGTTGATTTAAACTTTGATAAAACCAATATCAACCCTTATGCTTCTGGCACATTGGGTAATTGGCGAACAAAGCGTAATTTCGTATATTACGATACACGCAACAGAACAAATGTTCCAACTTCAACTGCCATAAGAACTGATGGAATAATACCAAGCTTTATTCCTTATTGGTCTTACGATGTTCCAAGTAGTAAATATTTAGGGAATGTTACCAGCGATAAACGTTGGGTGCGCAGTGATAGTGTTCAATTATATGATAATCGAGGCAATGAGATTGAAAGTATTGATGCCAATAATATTGTCTCTGCTGCTTACTATGGTTATAATAAAACACAAGTTGTTGCTGTAACTGCCAATTCCATGCACCAAGAGCAAACGTTTGAATCGTTCGAGGATTATAAATTCATGAATGATTGTAAAAATTCTTCCGCGTATGTAAATGATAAGAACATTCGATTTTATACAACACCTGTGAGTGCTGGTTGGGGTATTGTAGATACCGTTTCACATACAGGCAAGTATTCATTGGCTGTAAATGCAAGTCAAAATTTTTCTGTAAATTCTAAGATTAATTATGATTTTTGTTCTAGCACTAATGTAGGCGCTTGTAATACTACTTTGACGTGTCCTAGTGTAGGTAGATTTTTACTCAATTCTAATGTAGCTACATGGACTGTACCTACACCAGACCCTTGCTTTATAGATTGTCTTACATCATCAAGTTTACCATGCACTGTTTTTTCTAAGACACAACCTACTTTGGTAACTTATACGGGCTTTTTCAACGGGGTTCAAGTTGCTACATGTTCATTTAATGTTGATCCACTTAGTTCACCACTCAATCCAAGTTCTTGCGATATTCCACCACCTCCACCACCGTGTACCAGTAATAATTCTTTAACAACAGCAGTCCCAGTTTTGGCTTTAGCGGCTGCACCCGCTGCTAACTCAAATAGATCGCCCATTGTTCCTCTCTGTTCCGATTGTTTGCCATTGTTTTCTGCGTTTTCTGCTAAAAAATATGTTTTATCTTATTGGATAGCAACCGATAGTTCTTTGGCTTGTAATGCAGCGCCCAACAATGTTGGTATAACATTATTCGATGGAAGCACATCAATATCAACTAATTTAGTTTCAACCAGCCCTATAATTGATGGTTGGAAAAAAGTTGAGGTGTCATTTATAACACCTGGAGCGACAGGATTCTTAAAATTTAAAATATCAAACAACAGTACAATTCGCGCTTTCTTCGATGACATTCGTGTCTACCCTTACAACGCAAAAATGAAATCCTATGCGTACGATACACGTTCACGCCGATTGATGGCAGAGTTGGATGAGAATAACTACGCTACTTTTTACGAATACGACGACGAAGGTATTTTGGTGCGCATAAAACGCGAAACTGAAACGGGCATTCAGACCGTGAAAGAAGCACGAAATTTTTTAGTACCTAATAATCAATAATTATGATAAAGAGTTGTTTCCTTTTCTTAGTAGTTTTTGTGCCATCCCTATTAACAGATGGCACCACATTCATGAATAAAATTCAGAAGGCTTATACGGAGCCTAAAACATTGAGTTTTGATGGGCAAATAAAATTTTATAGCGATGTCAACAGCACATCACCTACTGAAATTATGTCTATTGTGTATCAGCGCGAAGGCATAAATCTGCACATGGAAATTGGCAATCAAATTATCATTTACGATGGTAAAACAAACATCGTCGTCGAGCCTGATAAACAAACCATTTATTTGTCAACTAAAAAAGTTGTCGCTGATAAGAAATTTTCGCCTGCGAGTCAGATTGAAGAGATTGTAAAACAAGGTCAATTTGAGTTTAAAGAGGAAGATTATTTAGGTAATCAGAAAAAAATGACGATTAAGTCACCCACTGTATCGCGGTCTGTTATTGAGTTTCTGTACGACCCAAAGACATACTATATTAATTTTGCGCGAATGGTTATTGATGGCAACGAGATGCTGACGGATGAACGCTTGAATCATAAAAAATTTGAGTATAGCTACTATAACTATAAATCGAATCTGGAACAGAAAATAAGTGTTGCACCTTATATTAAAAAAGAAGGAAAAAAATTTGTAAGTACTGGTAATTACAGCAAGTATAAAGTTGTAGTTTTATAAAATAAGTCGAAGTTTTTCAAAGTTTAACTGTTAAAAATATTCAAAATGGCGAAGCATCTCTTTTTATTCGTTTTACTCGCAGGGTTTACACTTCATAGTATTTCTGCACAGCATAATTTAAATAACGTATTAACTGATACTGCGGGTCAGTTTTATATACAAACCAATGCTGCCAGTGTGATGTATGAAGGTGTAATTAGCAATAATTTTATTCGCTTTCGCAAATTAGATACACTTAAAGATGGTGAGATAAAATATGTGCTTCAGCAAAAAAGTTTTTCTGAAAATATCATCCTTAAACTCAATGCTGATACAGGTACGACTTTAATTTTTACCTATACCCTCTTAAATGGCGCACTCACTTACCAATACCCAAACAAAAATGCTTCAGCGGGAACGTATAAAGTAGGCGATGAATTAAAAATTGTACGGTGTAAAAAAGGCATCCAGTTTTATAAAAATGGCATTTTGGTTGATGCATACCCATTGAAAAATAATAATTTTGTCATGTATGGTGAGGTGGCTCTCATTGCGTGTAATCGAACTTTAGCCAATATTTCGTTTAAGCCGTATTGACGCGCTAACAAATAGAATGTATAAAATGCAAGAAAAGTAAAAACTTAAAAATATTATCTGACAAAAAATTTTCAGATTATGGCTCGATTTGTACGTTTTTGTTTGAAAGGTTTAGCATTTATGCCGTTGGCTGTGGTATTGTTTTCATTACTATCATCTACGTCTGTACGCGCTGGCGATGTGGTTTTACCCAAGCGCGACACCGTATTTATTAAAGGTGGCACACCACCTTTCCACGTTGTCAGTTTTGCTGATTCAGGTTATTTAGATGCTACACGAACCTACCAATCCATCAAGAATGCCTTTTCTTTCGAGTTCTTACGCGA
>JAYVDU010000467.1:0-10316 GCA_043749245.1 Bacteroidota bacterium
TCTTTTTTTACAATTTTATCGAAATTCGTAAATGCTTTTTCGTCTTCATTTTTATTGTAATAAACCAAGCCAATACCCGCTAATGCAGAATTAACGTAAGAAGAGTTAGGATAGGTATCTAATATTTTTTGATAGGATACTATGGCATTATCTCCGTCATTCAAGTCTTTACTATAAGTTTCAGCGGTTTCAAAAATGGAAGCAGCTAAATAATTTGATTTAGGATACTTGGTTGCTAATAATTTTAAATCAGTAATCTTATCCTGGTTCTTCTTGAGTAAGCCATTACATAAGGCTTTTTGATAAATACAGTAATCTATATCCATTTGATTTAAAGCTATAGCCGAATTGTAATAATCAGCTGCCTGAGGATAAATCTTTTGCATAAAATAACTATCTGCCGTTCTGATGTGTGCATCTGCTATTTTAGAAAGCTCATAGGAGTTCTTCGTTAATAAAAACTTACGGAAAGAAATATTAGCATTATCATAATTGTTTTTTTGTTGGAAATAAGCGTATCCAATATTATAATTAGATAAATCATATTCCTTTAAACTAAAGGCGCCTTCGTTTAACTGAAAGGCTTTCCAAGTATCGACGGCCGTGGCATAATCCTTTTTTATATACGATATTTCTCCTAACCAATATTGAGATAATGCATTATAGGTTTTATCAAAATTAACCGACAATGATTTTTTAAAATAACGGGTGGCGCTATCCAACTCAATGTTATTGAAATGTTCAACACCTTTAAAATAAATTAATTTTTGATAAGTGATTTTCAAAATAGGATCTAAGGGTTGAATTTTCTCGATGGATGCAATTGCCTGACTGTAATTTTTAGTAGTAGAATACACGTTTACTAAATAGTGGTAAGCCTCTGCTTTGCGCATAGATGTTGGATAATTTTTGATATACTTTTGGAAAGCCACAACGGCATCATTATAAGGTGCAAATGATAATTCATAACATAGTTTGGCATAACTAAATAAAGCGTCTTCCTTTATCTGCTCATTAAAGTCCATATTGGAAGCTGCATAAAATGCATGACGTGCTTTTGTTTTATTACCGGTTTGAATATGACAATCTGCTAAGTGATACCAAGCATTTTGCGCCAAACTATCTTTTGTTTCTGTTGCTTTTTCAAATTTTATAATAGCATTTTTATAATCTTTAATTTGATAGTAACAGTAACCTAACTCATAATTTCCACTGGCATTAAATCCGCCACCAGTTGTTTCTGATTTTTTGAAATAAGTTAATGCATTTCCAAAATCTTTTAAATTGAAATAAGATTCTCCAATCATTCTGTTTATTTCGCCTTCCTTCTGCACATGAGCTGTATCTAGTAATAAGGCAGGTGCGTTTTTAACTACATCCGAAAATTTACCTTGTATAAAATAAATTTGAGTAATGTAATAAGGCACAACAGTACTAAACGTTTCGCTGTTTAATAAGCGTGTAAAACCAGCCAAGGCGGTCTCATAATTTTTTTCCTGATAAGCAATGTGTGAGTAATAATAGTTTGCAGGATGCGAATATTTATTATCAACATCTTTTATTTCGTATAAATCAGGCTTTGCTTTTTCATTATTTTTAGTGGCAAAATAGCTGTAACCACGCTTAAAATAAAGCTCTGCCAAATCATCTTTATTCAAATCGTAAATATCAACCTTCTCTAAAAACTTAATCGTTTCTTCGTATTTCTTTTTTCTGAAATTAGATTTCCCTAAATAAAAATAAGCCCATTTTACTTTATTACTTTCAGGATGCGCTTCTATAAATTCTTTTATGCGCCATTCGCCGTCTTTATGGAAAAGCTCGATGCCACAGGCTGCTGCGTAATATTCCGCATCTGTTTTTAATAAGGTGTTACCATTAATGGTAGCCATATAATCAATAAACGTTTTTTGCGCAGCCGTATATTGTTTTTTGTCAAATAATTCTATTCCCGTTTTATATAAGACTTCTTTATCTAAGTATACTTGCGTTTTTTGCGCAAATATTAAACTACAAAATGTTAATAGTATTAATGTGAATATGTGTTTTTTAAGTATCATAAGATTGTATATATGCTGTATAACTGAATATAAAAAATTAGTTACAATAACTATTTTTTAAGAAAATAGCATTGCAACCTGGTGTAATTTTTAACTGCATTAAAATTAACGCTTACTTAAGTGCTCTTAACGCCTTGATTATGTAGTTATTAACCCGCCTTTGTTAAAACACCGTATTCTAATATAGCATCTCATGGCTTTTACTTTATATTTTTACAGCTATGTTAAACGACTCAGTCATCGAATTTAAAAACGCCACTATTTATCAAGGCGATGTTGCTGTTATTTCCAACTTAAACTTAGCACTGCATAAAGGTGAGTTTGTTTATTTACTCGGAAAGACCGGTAGCGGGAAGAGCTCTTTACTAAAAACAATTTATGGCGACTTAGCCTTAACCACTGGTACAGGTGAAGTTTCAGGTTTTAAGTTACAGAGTTTGAAACATAAGGAAATACCTTTTTTGCGTCGTAAATTAGGCATTGTGTTTCAGGATTTTCAATTGCTAAGTGACAGAACTGTCTTTGAAAATTTACGCTTTGTAATGAAAGCAACCGGCTGGAAAGATGAAGTGAAAATTAAAGCACGTGTGCAGGATGTGCTTGCTAAAGTGGGATTAGAGAGCAAAGCGCAAGTAAAACCTTTTCAGTTATCGGGAGGCGAACAACAACGTATCAGTATAGCAAGAGCATTAATTAACGAACCTGAAGTTATTTTAGCAGATGAGCCCACTGGGAATTTAGATCCGGAAACATCGGAAGAAATTATGAAATTGCTTTTGGATATCAGTAAACAAGGGCGATTGATCTTATTTGCTACGCACGATATTTTACTTTACAGCAAATTTCCTGCTCGTACATTAATGTGCGAAAATAATATGATTGCGGATAGCGCTAAATTGCAAGACATAAAGTAATACCAAATATTTTTATACATAGTATATTTTATACAACATAGATTCATAGAAAACATAGGTTATAAATAAGTATTCTATGTAAACTATGTGCCTCTACGTGTTTTAGATTACTTATATATTATAATTGGTATAATAAGATTTTTAATTAAAAAAACACAGCACTCATCAAAGATATTGAAACATATTTTTCTAATTACAAGTACGCCGTATTATATACTAATAATGGGCATCACGTTGGGTTTGATAACAAAATAGTGCTATCTAATAAAGAATCCGCAAGTAAAGCCGATGAGAATATACCTTACCTGTGTTTTGTTAATTATGATCATAAAAATCAAATCGAAATATTTGATTCCAAGTATAACAATCCTCTAAAATTCCCTAATCAACTTCTCGTTGAAATTGAAAAAAAAATCGCATTAACAGATGTCTCTTTTGATAGGATCCCTCAAAACATCCCAAAAATTAGCCTACAACAAACTATTTCAAAAAAAACTTATATAGAGCAAGTCGAACGATTGAAGCAATGCATACAACAAGGAGATATTTACGAAATTAATTATTGCATGACTTTCGAAGCTTATGATATTGAAATAAATCCCTTTGTAGTATTTCAAGCATTAAATGAAATTAGTTTAGCACCTTATGCGGCATTAGCTAAATTCAATACACACTGGATACTGTCTTCTAGTCCCGAATTATTTTTATCTAAACGTGGTACTACACTGATAACAAAGCCAATTAAAGGTACTGCAAAAAGAAGTGAAAATCAGATTGAAGATGAAGTTATTAAAAAACAACTACAATCAAATTTAAAAGAGCGCACCGAAAACGTTATGATTGTGGATGTATGCCGGAATGATTTATCTCGTATAGCTAAAAAGGGAAGCGTAACTGTTCCATCCTTATTTGAGATTGAAAGCTACCAACAGGTTCACCAAATGGTAAGTACAGTGCAGTGCGAGTTAAAAGAAGATGCCTCATTTAGTAAAATACTCACATCAACTTTTCCCATGGCAAGTATGACGGGTGCGCCAAAAATTCGCGCTATGCAATTAATAGATGAGTTTGAATTATATAATCGGAATGCATACTCTGGAACCTTAGGGTATATCAATTCAAATACTGAGTTCGAACTAAATGTGCTCATTCGTAGTATTTTTTATAATGAAGAAGCAAAATACCTTTCTTTTTCAGTAGGGAGTGCCATTACAGCGACTTGCAATGCCGAAGAGGAATATGAAGAGTGTATGCTTAAAGCTAAAGCAATGATGCAGGTTTTAGGTTGTTAATACTAAACACGCCGTATATATTTAAATTCATTATATTTACCTGAACATTATTTTAATTTCATAAATGTGATTAATGTAACATTTAAGAAAAAATGTGTAATGTTTGCAGAGTAAACAAAATTAATATTTGTCACTATACTTTTTTTTTAAATTACAATTATGTCTATTACCTATTATATGTTGCAGATTTCACCAGTTATGTTATTCTTTATAACAATTGTGGGTTCTGGTTTTTTGGCGGGTATATCTACTTATATTTTTAGAAAGAAAATTCAAATAAAGATTCTTCGCTCTCATAACGAAGTAACAGGATTTTTATTTTTGGCTATCGCAAGCTTTTATGCTTTGTTACTTAGTTTTGTGGTATTAATTGTTTGGGATCAATTAAATGAAACACATAATAATGCTAGTAAGGAAGGTAGCTCTGCGCTTGGTTTGTATAGAGATATAAAGTTTTATCCTGATACTATGGAGTCTAAAAAATTGATGGTGGCTTATTTAGATTTTGTTTATAATGTTATTGATGATGAATTCCCTAATATGCAAAAAATGCAATCTAGCACAAAAACATCATCATCATTTAATAATGTTTTTCACGAAATGGAAAGATTGAATCCTAAAAATCCCATCCAAATCCAATTGGTTACCGAAATGTTTAGCCATTTAAACGAGCTGTCTACTTATAGAGGACTAAGAAATTCTTCTTTAGAAACAGAGATTCCACCACCTATATGGTTACCAATTATGTTGGGTGCTCTTATTACTATTTTTTGCGCCATGTTGTTAGATGTAGAACATATCCGCTTACATGTTTCTTTAAATACGATGTTAGGAGCATTTATTGCTATCTTTTTATTCATAATTGTTTTACTTGACCACCCTTATACGGGGAGTTTAAGTATCAAACCAAAATCCTATCAAAAAATATTTACCCTTGAGCAACAATTAAATCATCCTATTTCAAATACAATTAAATAATTATGAATCAACTATCAATTTTTTATAAAAGTGTAATTGCCATTATATTATTGGCATCTTGTGAATCGCATGAACAAAAATCGGATGAAGCATTTAATCAATTTAAAGATGAGAAAACGGCAACAAAGGATAGTATTTATGTATATATAGATACAACAGCAGCTGTCGAAAAAAACCAGCCTGCTAAGAAACATGAAAAAATAGATGAGGATGTGAAATTTAAAAAGAGTATTGAAAATTCAGTACACACTAATGAATTAGCCATTAAAAAGTTAAAAGCGACCCCTAATTTGAATATTAAAACGCTTAAAAAAATAGTTCATTTAGAGGAAGTAAACAACAACCTTGTTAAGCAACTAAACGATTATGATGAAGAAGTGAAAAAGAACAGAAAATCTTTTGAAGAAAAAATTAATAAAGAACTAAGTGAATTAGAAGTCAACTTGAAGACAATAAATTTAAATTAAAGTAGTTCTTCTCGATATAGAACATAAATCCATATAAGCTTTTTGTATTAAAAAAGAGACTGTCTCAAAAGGACGGTCTCTTGTATTTTAGTCGCATCGAGCTAAGTCGGGATATTTGACAATAGACCTCTTGCATAATTGTTTAAATAGAACACTGATTCCGCAGATAATTAAGATTGTCACAGATAAAATCATTTCTAATCATATTAATCAGTGTTTTCTGCGTTCTATTTTTAATTCTTTTTTAATTATGAAAGAAGTTTATAATGGGCTTTAAATTCTTTATGAAACAGCGTAACTAGAACTGACAATAAAAGTTACTTTTGAGACAGCCTGTTTTTTTACTAAAATAAAAAACTTATTCTTTAACAAATTTGCTAGTATATAATCCGTTTACAGTTTTAATAGAAACACAATAAATTCCAGTAGCTATTTCCGAGGGAAAATTAATGCTGTATTGATTTGAAGTAATCGTATTTAAAGTAAATGCTATATGGTTTCCTAAAATATCAATAATCATGATGCTTTCAGGGGTTTTGTTTAAACTAAAACTAATTGAACTTTTAGTAGGATTTGGATAGAGTGAAATATTTTGTTTTACAAATTCTTCCTGAACAGATGTAAGCGTCAGTAAATTATGTGCAGCACATATATTAGGAATTCCCCAACCATAATAATTATCGGGTGTCACTGATAGTGAGGAGGTAGCTTTAAGTGCCTGTAAAATTTCCATATTGGTTTTGGTTGGATGCGCTTGCCATAAACAAGCTACAGCGCCTGCTAATACTGGTGTTGCACATGATGTCCCAGATTCTCCATGAAAAGAACCATTGACATAAACGTATGTTCCTGAACCCATAGAACTTAAATCTGGTTTTATACGACCATCCGCTGTTGGACCAACAGAACTGAAACTTGAACTTACGCCACTACCATCTACTGAGCCTACAGTGCATATACTATCCGCATCTGCAGGTATACTAATAAAATTAAACCCTCCTCTTTCGTTCCCAGCAGCATTTAATACAAAAATTCCTTTACGAGCGGCCATGGTTGCGGCAATGGAAGCAACGGATGTACGTCCATTCAAATCAGCATATACGTGATTATCAGCAGTGTTGTCAAAAGTAGTGTATCCTAATGATGTTGTTGTAATATCAGCACCAACGCTGTCGGCAAACTCGGCTGCAACGACCCAATTACATTCTTCAATTCGTTTTTCTGAAGCACCATCTTCCGAACATAGTAACCAATATTGGGCTTTTGGACCAGTACCAATTAAATTTCCTGGCGAGTTTCCCGCTAAAATAGATAACACCATACAGCCATGAGAACCACTATTGTAGACTCCAGAATTACCCGTCACAAAATTCCGAGTGCCAAGAACACGATTTTCGTTATGAAGCGAATCAAATACTGCATAAATATCAGCTTGATTATAGCCTACATCCATAATAGCAATGGTCATGTTTTGCCCTCTAAAGCCTTGGTCATGCATACAATCCAAGCCTATTTGACTTACTTGTGTAAGCGATGGCCCGTAATTATAACTTGTAATTTGCTTGGTTGATTTATACGTTGAGGTAACTGGCTCAGTAGTTTCATTTGTTTTATTGATATGAGTATTACCATGTCTTCCAACTTGCGACGAGTTCAATACACAAGTTAAACTATTTATAGCTGTTAGTTGTGAAGCATTAGTTACAAAAACAATGGCTGCATTCAGCCATTTTGAAGTTTCGAATACTTGAGCGCCAGTAGCATTTATGGCATTAATGTAGATTTGATTCACAGGTATATCAGTTAAATCAACATTAATATTATGTGCAGTTCTGCGCGCTATAGATTTAGCCGATAAAAAAGCACTGGGGTTAGAAATAGAGTAGGGTGAGCCTGCTTTATCTTTAAGTTTTACCCAATATTTAGTTACAGTTTGAGCATTTAATAAACTTGCTATAGAAATGAAAAAGCAAGCAATAATGGAGATTTTTAATTTATTCTGAGCCATGAGTCACGTAAGTTAATTTATAAATAATACCTTTTTCGATACGTTGTTCAACAGGTTTAATTGTACCATTAGGGTTTTGAGTTACCGTGTTCGAATATAAATCTTTTATTTCGCGATACACTAATCCAACATTTTTCGCATATTTTTCTATGTAAAACTGACGATGAATTGCATTTTTATTTTTATCATCTTTTTGTTCAACATACAATACATTGTCAAAAGAAGTACCATTAATAGTTTCGGTGTTGTTTACAAAATTGTAAGTATAGTTCCATTCGCCCATTGTATTATTGGCATTCCCGTCCCACGTAGCATTTTGATTAGCCGGAAAAGCTAATTTAGTAAAACGTACATTTTCCTCAACGACTTCTAACGTTGTTTTTGTTTTAGTATAATTCCACACATCTTTTACAATCCACAACATATTATCGTAACTCACTAAAGGATTATATTTTTTGATGTAGCGAATAAGTTTAATGGCTGGTCTCCCTTGATTATCGGTGATTGCTTCTGCTAATTGCTCTTTAATGCGGTATTTAGAGTAAGTCGTATCATGGTGAAAATCATCGTAAATGGTAGAATCTACATCGTACACCACATACTTTCCTATGTTAGTGGGCGCATAATCGTAACCCACATCAGGTGGAGTTTCGGTTTTACTTTTACAGCCAATCATCGCTGACAAGAAAACGAATATTACGATTATAAAATTATTTTTTATGATGATTAAAGTTACTGATAAATTATGATGAATGCAATACTGTCGGATTTATGTATTTTTTGAAATTAAAAATCCCCTCATCTACAATGGACTGTGCAACAAAATATAAATTTAGATAGTTTATTTTAACATTAAAGAGTATTTGTTTTTTAACTGATTAATTTACTAACAGTGGTACCGACAGCTATCGGTATTATTTTTTATTATCTTTTGCTTGACCAAAAGAAACAGGGGAAATAAGCAGTGCTTATTTGAGCCAGCAAGTGAGTGGTATCAAGGCGAAAAGCCATGCCCATTTTTTCTTCGCTCAAAAAGCCTTCGCAACACCGCCAGAAAAATCTGTATATCGCTCCTTTTATTCTTGTTTTTTTATTTTACCTTTCGGGATAAATGAGTGCTTCGCAATTCGCCAAACCAGCCGCACCAATACCAACATATGAGTTAGTTTATTTTACTCAATCTGATAGCTATCGTATCCACTGAAAATATCGAAGAACTATTTTTATAAAAGCATATAAGTAAAATAAATTCCATTAATTTTATTAAAGAATCACGGAACTATTCATCATCTAACATCCAAAGGGCTTCATTTAATTCGCCCATGGCTTTGGTGTTGTTTTGCAGTTTAGCTAATGTAATTCCTTTTTTATAAAAATCAATAGCGCCAATGGTGTCATTGAGTTTTTCTTTAAGTTGACCTATTTGGTAATAACAAGGCAAATACTCCGCATTTAAAATTAAAGTTTTTTGCAGTTGCGCTTCAGCCTTTGAAAACTCGCTACTTCCAATCATTTCCATGGCTAAGGCATAATTTAAAAACACATCATCAGGTTCTTTTTTTAAAAGATCCAACAACATATTTTTTCGAGTTTGATTTTGCATAGATAAATTTAAACAGAGTTATAATTGTATTTACTCAAATGGTTGGGAGAAGTTAATTTCTATTTTTTATTTTCGATAACCTCTACATCTCCCATTATTAATGGATGATTTGGAAACATTTTAATTTTTACAAAGATCTGTATGTCTTTTTCTTTTACAAAATAATCTTTTGTTTCATAGCCGATATATGAAATTCGAAATGTATATTTTGAATTAAGTAAACTGTCAGGAATTGTAAATTTAAAATCACCATTAATGTCACTTGTAACGCCTGTTTTAGTGCCCTTAATGACAATGTTTGCAAATGAAATCGGCTCATTTGTTCCAGCATCTATTAATGTTCCTCTAAATATATTTTTTAAGGCATCGTCTGTTTGGAATATTTTATCATTTGGAATTAAATCATTTTGTAATTTTTTTTGAGCATTAATATGCGATGACATTTCAATTTGATTTTTTTGATCTAAAGCTTTTGTATCGTTAGTTGTGCCAATTAACAGTAAGCCTGCAAAAAAATTATAAAATCTTGAACGATGAATGTGTCCCTGATTCTCTATCATCAATCTGTTTAGTTGAGATGTGTTTAATCTCCCACAAATTTTAGTAGTAGATTGAGTTATAATTTTAATAGTTTCTTGGTCCGATAAATTTGTAAAATCGACTACATTTTTAGAGCAATTTAAACAGAATTTACCTGTTTCATTTTGCCTCATTGTAGTCCAATTCTCCAAACAAGGATTATTAATGTTGAGTATGATGTTTCGTTTTTTCAATTATTAAATATATATTTTAATTTAAAATTCAACATTCATAATTCAACATTATAAAAATTACTCTCCCGTAAATTGCTTTAAAAAACGAACATCGTTTTCGAAAAACAAACGTAAATCTTTCACACGGTATTTAAGCATCGTTATACGCTCTATGCCCATTCCAAAGGCAAAGCCACTGTATTTTTTGCTGTCAATACCGCAGTTGTCTAATACTTGAGGGT
>JAYVDU010000468.1:0-3141 GCA_043749245.1 Bacteroidota bacterium
TTTGATTGGTAAGAAAAACAAATCTCCATAAAAAAAGGGAGATTACTAATCTTTAGTAACTCCCTTTTATTGTAATTTTATTTCGGACGCTAATGGAAACAAATCTTCAAAATAGCCCTATTTCTATCATTATTGAACTTAAATCTGTTTTCTCAGGTATATTCTTATAAAGTTTATGATAACAAGGTAGGTTTTAATAGTCCTGAAATATTTACTTTATTTATAGATTCTCGTGGGTTTATTTGGATTGGCGGAGTTGACGGAATTACAAGGTTTGACGGAAAGAGCTTTAAAAACTACAATACTGCAAACGGCTTAGTAGATAATTTTGTTACAGCAATATGCGAAGACAAAAACGGAAACTTATTAATAGGTAGCAAAAAAGGGATTTCTGTATTTAATGGAAATTCGTTTAGCACTATTAAAATTCAGTATAAAGACACCTTAACCAAAAAATTCGCTTTCCAATGTATTTATCAGTCATCAGATGGTAAGACTTATGCAGGCAGCACAAAAGGCTTGTTTGTTTTTAATTCAAAGAATAACGCATTTGATTTTGACAATAGAATAACTGACTATGTTAGTGAAATTATTGAAGAGAATAAAACAATATATCTAACAACAGCAAAGGGGTTATACTCACTTAAAAACAATATGTTAAAAAAATTAAACTTAGATAGCACAATAGCTACAAACAGTTTAACGTCCATTAAAATAGACTACAATAAAAACAAGTGGATTGGCTCTACAAATGGAATTATTAAGTGCAGTAAAAACGATACGATTAAATACTTTACACAATTAACATCAAATAGTTTTATACAAGATGTATTGGTAATGGCTGATAGTAGTATTCTTTTTACTTCTAGCTCACCCGAAATAAAGATTTTTAAAAACAATATATTTAAAACGTATGACTTAACAGATTACATTTCAAAAGCAATTATTTCAAAAGCGATTCAAGATAGTCAAGGTAATATTTGGCTAGTTACTTCGTCGGGGCTTGTAAAGATGTATCAATCATTACTTACAAAACATTTTTTAACTGATACTTTGAAGTTGCCTATTGCTTCATTATGTGTAGATGCAAACAAGCATCTTTATTTAGGCTCAATAAATGGCTTAATAAAATATGATGGAAAAAACATAAACTATTTCAATCCTAGCAACAATCCAGACGACCTATTTATTTCGACGCTAACGGCGATAGATAGTGCTATTTTTGTTGGCACATACAGCGGTAAGATATTTGAATTTAAAAATAATAAATTCAAATTATTAGATTCATCCACAAACTCAAACGATTGTGTTTACAAAATATTACCAATTAGTAAAAATGAATATTGGTTTTGCGAAGGCACGAGAGTAGTTCATTATAAAGATAAAAAAACTACTTCCCATTATTTTACATTTCCAACAACCGATTATACACAAAGCGCATTACAAGACAGTAAAGGGAATATTTGGTTTGCTAATTTAAACAAGCTATCTATTTTTAAAAATTATTCATTCAAAGAAGTAAGTTCAAAAGGGATTAAATACGACCAGTTTGTAACGCTTTCAGAAGACAAGAATAATATTATTTGGGTAGGCACATACGGCAACGGATTACTAAAATATGATGGCGTAAATTTTACTAATATCTCTATTACAAATGGTTTATGTAATAATTTCATATCCTCCTCTTACTATGATGAACTGAAAAATGTACTGTGGATAGGCACAATGAACGGGATTTCAAAAATCAATCTTGACAATCAATCTAACATTTCATCAATCAATAACTACATTAATAACTCTAACATAGATTCATACGGTTGCGTACAAAATGCCATTCAAAAACTTCCAAACGGCAACATTCTGTTTAGTGTAGGAGAAGAATTGTATGAATACGACTACACAAACGAATACAAAACAACGAGTAAGTTAAAAGTCAATTTACAAGGAATTAAAATAAATTACGAAAAAGTAGATTGGCAGAAAAGTGATTTTGTGCAAGATAATTGGTCAAACGCACCCATTAATCCTACCTTATCTTATGATAAAAATAATATTAGCTTCGATTTTATAGCCCTTGACTTTAGTAACCCTCATACGTTAAAATACACTTGGAAATTAGATGGCTATGACGAAAAGTGGTCTGTTTTAACTGAAAACAATTTTGCATCTTATACAAACCTTCCTAGCGGAGATTACACATTTAAATTGAAGGCACTCGACCAAAATGGTGTGTATTCTAATGAATTGATTTATACATTTAAAATTACACCTCCATTTTACAAAACGTGGTGGTTCATTTTATTATTTATCTTTTTGGGCTTATTGATTATTTATCTTTTTATAAAAGGACGTATAGCTAAGATAAAGAGAGAGGAAGCTGGTAAAACAGAAAACTATAAAAAATTAGCCGAATTAGAGCTGAAAGCAATGAGGGCACAAATGAATCCGCATTTTATGTTTAACACATTAAATTCTATTCAAGATATTGTGCTAAACAAAGACGATAAAACAGCGCGAATCTATTTAGCTGACTTTGCGTTAATGATGCGCATGATACTCGAAAACTCAGCAGAAAAAACAATCTCCTTAGAAAAAGAACTTGATTTTATTACACTTTATCTTAATTTGGAACAATTACGTTTTGAAAATAAATTTGAAGTGACAGTAATAATTCCTGATTCATTAAATCTAAATAGCATAAAAGTTCCACCAATGCTTATTCAGCCGTATATTGAAAATGCTATTATTCACGGGTTAATGCACAAAACAGAAAACGGAATATTAAATGTTTCTTTTGGTATTGAAGTGATTGAGGGTAAAGAGTTTTTAAAATGTACTATTTATGATAATGGAGTTGGACGGAAAAAATCGGCTGAGTTATCTGCTTGGAAAGAGAAGAAACATCAATCAATGGCAACTCATATAACCAATGAGAGATTGCGATTACTAAACAATATCAATGAAATAAAAGGCTATAAAGCTATAGTTATCGATTTAGAAAATGACAAAGAAGAGTCACTAGGAACTAGTGTAGAAATATATTTACCATTAAATTAATAAGTATGATAACCGCTGTTATAATTGACGATGAAAGTAAAGCAAGAGAAAGTTTAAAGAAAACAATAACATCATATTGCCCCG
>JAYVDU010000469.1:0-3137 GCA_043749245.1 Bacteroidota bacterium
TAACCAGCCGTAACCTGTGCTTCATTCTTTAAATAATGTTAAACTTATAGGGGTGTTCCATTATTCGTAAAAAGGACTTACAAAGACGTATAAATATGCCTGCCGCTAACAAACAAGACTTCTTTGGGCATGCAAGGCCAACGATAAATTTCCATGTTGTATGGAACCGGTCTTTCAATAATTATACGCTATGGGATTGGGGTTCAAAAAGTTTTTGCAAAAGTAGGGCTGGGTAATGGAACATCAGCTATGTGCTAGCATCAGTCACAGTTAGGGCCCGACGTTTAGTTTTCAGCTTTTTGCTAATTAGCTTCAATTTTATATTTTCAATGGGGCATTTGTACCTGGCTGGAGGAACAATGAATTCCCAGCCTTCGCAAATACTCAAACAATGCAAATTGCGGTGAGTCACAATGCGACTTGAAAAAATATTTACAGATTTTAAGAAAATGTGATTAATATAACTTATCGCTCTGATTGTGGAACAATTTGCTTGCAAAAAGATACGACCTTTAGGATATGGCAATGCTGCCATAAATAAATAGATAATAAAATGAAAAAAATAGCTTTAATGTTTATGGCAGTTGCAATATTTTGCACTTACTCATTTGCAATGACACCACCCAAAGTAGTTAAAGATGCGTTTGACAAAAAATTTCCCAATGCTTCAAAAATTACTTGGGGTAAGGAAGCGGCGAAGGAATGGGAAGCTGAATTTACTTTTGAAGGAAGTAAAATATCGGCAAACTTTTATCAAGACGGAACATGGCTAGAAACTGAAAAAGAAATCAAAGCAACAAATTTACCTGTTGCAGTTGCAACCGCAATTAAGACAAATTACTTAGGCTGGACAATCGCAGAAGCAGACAAAACAGAAACTTCTAAACACGGAACAATTTATGAAGCTGATTTAAAAAAGGGAACACAAAAGAAAAGTGTTGCTTATAAGGAAGATGGAACATCTGTTAAAGAATAAAGTTGGGAAAACTAAATAAGGAAATCTGCATTTTGCAGATTTCCTTATTTGTATTTTAAACCGTTGGTAAATAACAAATTAAGATAAACCGGAAAGTACTACAGCTATCTTAAAATAAAGAACACATTATGAATAAGGAATTATTAAATCGGGTTGCAAAATTAGGTTTCTTGTTTTGGCTTATTAAAATATTTTCAACAACTGTAGGTGAAACTGCTGCTGACTATGTGTCTGTAAACCTGAACTTAGGATTAACGTTAACTACGATTATAATGGGTGTTATTACAGTGATAGTTATCATTTGGAATTTTAAACAAAAAAAGTATTTTCCGCCTGCCTATTGGACTTTAATTGTAATGATGAGCATTGAAGGAACATTAATAACTGATATTTTAGTTGAAAAGTTTAATGTTTCTCTTTTGACTTTGGACATCATTTTCTCAATAGCCATGGTCGTCGTGTTTTATGTATGGTACAAGAAAGAACACTCTTTGTCCATTCATGAGATAAATAACGATACAAGAGAAAGATTTTACTGGATTATTGTTTTAACAACATTTGCTTTGGGAACCGGCGTTGGAGACACGGTGTCAGAATATTTACAAGTAGGCTATCTGTATTCTTTTATCATTTTTAGTTCGGTGTTTATTTTGTCGGGTGTTTTATACTATTTAAAAGTTATCAGTGATGTTTTGGCGTTTTGGATTGCATTTATTGTAACAAGACCAATTGGAGCTTCGTTGGGAGATTTATTTATTCAAGAACCAAAGGATGGTGGGTTAGGAATTTCGGTACCGATAATAAATATTATCTTTTTCGCTGTAATTATTGCTTCTGTATGCTATTTGACAATAAAATCATCAAAAACGATGACATCAAAAACAGAACCAAATTAAACATTAGTACAGTGATTAAACTGTAAAATAAAACTGACACAAAAGCACTATAGCTATATCCCCTCCCCTCTACCAACCCTTTTTCATATTTCATAGGGTGCAAATTAAAAAAAGACACAGACACACCTTATGAGATGGCAAGTTTAACCATATTTGAAGAAAATTACTATAAACTTATTGCTAAAGGGAAAATGCCAGGCTGTATATCAAAATCCTGGAAAGAAATATGGAGTTCCAAAATAGACAGGGCGTATAAATACGCCTTTCAAATTTATGATGAACGAAGCAGAGATTGGAGTAATGCAGCAGTAGGAATATTTATTTTTGCTAATTAAATAAAACGCCCCAGCACCCTTGTCTCCAAAATCGCAAACACTACTCTAGAAACTAAAATTTTTCAGGCGGCCAGCTGCGTAAATTTTATATTTCCAATCCCTAATACAAGCAGCAGGAATCCACAAATAGGAAGTAGAGTGTGCCGATGATTTCATTTCAATAATGAATAGCCGATTTTACGGGTACTGGAAAAAGTAATTCGTTTTTTATTAACGAATAGCCTGGGATATTGAATAAATTCAAAACCTACAGTATGCGCTAATTAGTGGTGTATCCTGCAACGAATACTGCCACAAATAGATTTATAATTTATGCAGCCATTCGCCTAAAGAAAGTACACGGTTGAGAAGTTAGTGAAGCAACATTGGAGATTCCCAGGAGCAGGTAGTAAAACGTTTTTTATCAACGAATAGCATGGAGTTTAGAAACAATTCAAAACCTACAGTATACGCTTATCAGTGGTGTATCCTGCAACGAATACTGCCACAAATAGATTTATAATTTATGCAGCAACTTGCCTAAGAAAGTGTACGGTTGAGAAGTCAGTGAAGCAGCATTGCAGATTCGGACGGAAACTAATTTATTTATATCTTTAGTTCAAGTTTAAAGCTGAAGAACCTTTATTTCCTCTAAGGCGACAGTGCTTCAACCTTGAATGCAATATATTTAATCTGTAACCCTCAATCAAAATGTATGAAATCACTATTATTTTTAATTACCTTAATCACCTTTACAATCGGCACTTTTGGAC
Source organism: Bacteroidota bacterium (assembly GCA_043749245.1). Lineage (GTDB taxonomy): Bacteria > Bacteroidota > Bacteroidia > B-17B0 > Aurantibacillaceae > UBA4416. Next base: position 2,960 of record JAYVDU010000469.1, read on the forward strand.
AACCTAAAATCGAAAACTTAAAAATTCTTTGGCCGGAAGAAAACAAGTGGAAAATAGGAACCAATCAAGAGGATAAAACTCAACATATGATGGAGTTAATTCCTGGCAACGAGTCAATTGACAAATGGACCATCATTGGAACGATGATTTCTTTAAAAGGTGTAAAGAATGTTCCTAT
>JAYVDU010000470.1:0-3133 GCA_043749245.1 Bacteroidota bacterium
CGCAAGGTAATTTCAATAGGTTTATATCAATTTTTTTTATATTTTTGAGAGTTATAAATATTCATTTAAAATAAAAAAAATTATCAAATGCAGATTGAGCGCACAGATGTGTATGATTCTTACACAGGTTCTAAAATTAATTATGAAGAATTTACAATTTTCTACAATATTGCTTATTTCAGAGTAGCTGGAGTAATAAATCATTTGCTAGGAAATCCTTACGAAATTAATAAAGAAAATTTAGAAAAACAGGTTTATAAAAAGGACGAAGCATCTCAAAAATTTTCGTGGGAACAGAATAAAAAAGTCCTTAGCGGCTTAGGCAATTTTTTATGGAAGAGTAATCGTTTAGCTAAAAATACGAATGGATATATTACTACGACTGAAGACGAGCTTTTGATAGTGCAAATGATAAATAAAATGATGCAAATCCGAAACTTTCATTCGCATTTTTATCACGATAATTCAGTTTTAGGTGTAACGCTTCAATTCAAAAAAACGATAGAAGCTTTTAGGGATAAAGCTAAACGCGAATTGATGAGCGAATCACAAAATGCTTTCGCCCTTACAAAATACGAAGTGAATGAGAAAAGAAATCCTTTTTTCAATGATTACAACGACAGCTATTATTTTACTAAAGAAGGTAGAACTTTCTTTCTGAGTTTTTTTCTGACGCAGGGGGAAATGTCACGATTCCTATCTCAACGAAAAGGTTTTGAACGCACAGATACACCGATACAAAAAATTAAGCGAAAGATTTTTAGTTTTTATTCACAACGCGATGGTGCAGCACGACAACATTTTGGACATGATGAAAATATTTTAAGCACCATGAGTGAGGAAGAGCAAAAAGGAATTTTATCAACCCGACAAGCATATAAACTTATTTCTTACTTGAATGATGTACCACCCGTATCAAACGACATTGATTTATTTCCTTTATTTATTGAAGGTAAACATGTCTCAAGTGCAGAGGACTACAATCTTTTTTGTAATAAACATGGTTTTTTTTCGGGTCTTAGCATTCTCCCTGCTGTTAAAATAAAGGAAGATGTCCATAATTTTATTGATACGACCCAAATTCCTTTAGATAATTTTATTGACCTAAAATTCGATGCCTACAAAATTAGAATGAGTAAAAATACATTTCATAAACTTATTTTAGATATTTTCAGGAGCGAACCAACAAGAACAAGCGATTTAGAAAAACTTAAAAAAGCTGTTAATAATTTAACGGGTAATGCACAAATAGTAAATGCCACTTTTTATAAGCATATTTTAGATGCTATCTCAAGTAGAATAAAGGATGCCGTTAAAAGCGAAATAGAGGATTCCGATACAGAGTTGAATTCTACTTTAAATTATTTTGTGAATGAGCGAATGAAGAGTAATGAAAATTTCAATTCGCCATTTTACGAACACGTTTTAAATAAATTTTTAGAAGGAAGCAAAGACGCTAAGGCACTGATTACTTTAGCAAAATTTATTGCCGAGCGTGAGCGATTGAGTGAAATTGTAAATACAACTCAATTACCAAAAACTTCACCGCGTGAAAAATTAGTTACTGAAAATGGAAAATTTACACTGACCGATGAAATTGATTTATTCTACCGTTTTAAACACAGAAACGAATATTTAGGAAAGCAAATTGGTTTATGGCTTGAAAATAAACTTGGAACAAAAGAGTTTAACAGCCTTTTAAAATTTAAAACTAAAATTAAAACCGAGCCGATTGAAATTAATTATCACGATTATTATTTCGAGGCAGATGAAAAACCACGAGCGAATGATTTATTTGTTAAATATACTTGTCAATATTTAATTGATTTTAAAATTGTACCGACTTGGCATTTTATGTTTGAGACTTTTGGTGAAACAAAAACAAGCACAACGGAAAACAATATTGAGACAACGTTTACACCTAAAACGCGAACAACTGTTTACAGTAATTCGATGCCTGAAAATTACAGATTAGCTTTAACAGATGAAAACCAAATTGTAATCGGCATTTATACTTCTAGGGAAGAAGAGAATAAAAGTGCAGGTATTCCTCCCAAAAATAAATTTTTAATCGGCGCGAAAGCCCTAAAAAATTTATTGATTGGATTAGTATTTCAAAACAGACCAATTGATAATTTCTTCAATGATATTATTGCTGACACTGATAGAATCAGAAATGCAAACGGAATTAAAATAGAATATTCGGACTTGAAAATTTTGAAAGATAAAAATTATTTGCCCCAATCTTTCAAATTGGCAATGCAAGTTGAAACGGTTGATTTAAAAACTTTGAAGGATAAAGCCAAATCGCGCATTGAGCATTTAATTAAAGAGTTGAGAGAAATTGATGCGAATGCGAAAAAACTATCGAAGGCTGAAAAAAATCGCCAGATTATGCGTTGCTATAAATATTTCGATTGGGAATATGCCGATGGTGGTAAATATAAATTCTTGCGAAAAAATGAGTATCAACAGATGAGCGTTTACCACTACTGCAAAAAGGAAGGCGATAGTTTCAACAAAAATAAGAATCTCATTGCTGATGCGTTGAATCATACACCCGAAGCCGTTCAAAATTTATTGAAAAATGCTAAAGACATTGATGATTTACTTACATTAACTATTGAAGATACCACGAGTAGATTAAATAGTTGGTTAGAAGGCATTAATGGAAAACATTTTAAAGAAAAAGGTTTAAAACCAATTTTTAGCAAATTAGGTATTTCGATGTATAAAACGCGCGACGTATGCGATTGCGTAACTGATTTAAATTTTGATCATAAAAAACAACTTGATAAAGCTTTGTGTCATCGTTTGCCATTCGATATTCACCCGATGTTGCCGTTAGAAGTTTTTTATGCTGCTGAACTTAGTAATGCCAGAAAACTGAGCGCAAATGAATCAGACCCAAAACTTTCGAGGAATACGAAATTTAGTTTAACGGAACACACCAAACTTCTTAAAAATCCGAAGTATCAAAAAGGATTGCGTTCATCGCATTACAATTTCAATAATTATCTTAAAACCGTTCCTGAAATGGAAACTAAAAAAATAAAACACGAAATCGTAGGTGCAATGAACGAACTGCTCGTGAGAGATATTTTGCTCTGGGAAATAACTAAAAATTATTTAA
>JAYVDU010000471.1:0-3116 GCA_043749245.1 Bacteroidota bacterium
TGATAGTAAAACAAATCATATATCAGACAAAGAGGTAGGAAATTTTTTAGGTGCAGGGCACCATAATGGAAACGAAAAAACCTACGAAGAGCGCAAGAAACATCAAACACAATCGTTTTTGAATACGGTGATGACAGAAATAAAAAATGCCGATGGCATTTATGTATTTGGTCCATCTGAAATGAAAACCCATTTAAGAACTCATATTGAGTCGGATAAAAAACTAGCGACTGTTTTAAAAGCCGTTGATAGTGCCGATAAAATGACTGAAAATCAAATTGTGGCTGCTGTAAAAAAACAGTTTGCTTAGCAAATAATTTTTCAATTTTTGAATAGATCACGACTAAAGCATAAGTCGTGATTTATTTTTATAAGAATTATTTTTTGCCTGTATTAAAAAAATTAATGAAGTAAACTATTGAATCAAATAGATTACGCTTTAAGACAATGTTTGATAGAATAAGAGCCTCTGGTGGTCAAAAATGCGAGCAGAGAAGCGGTGAAGCGAGAATTCGAGATTTTAGTGTAGCGATAGCGGAACGTAAAAATCGTAGAATTCCGTGAGGAGCGTAGAGCATATTTTTGACTTGATTTTTTGTTTCTTTTTCATCTATGGAAAAAGAAAATAAAAACTATTTTACTAAATAGTTACACTGAAAAGTCTTTTATTTTTTCTTTTACGTGACCAAAAGAAACAAAAGTCAAGGCGAGAAGCCATATCCAATTTTTCTTCGCACCAAACCTTCGCAATGCCACCAGAAAAATTTGTATATCGCTCCTTTTCGCCAAAACCAGCCGCCCTCATACTAACGTATATGTTTACGTAGGGTTCACTCATTTTATTAAAAATTTAATAAAATCAATAACCTACAAAGGTTATATTAATTTTAAGTGCACGGTATTTTAAAGTAATTCCACAAAACCCTTGCATCTATTTTTAACAAACTAATCAATACTAACTGGTTAAAAAATAATAATGTTTTAAAACACCTGTCAAGACTATTAACCACAAAAAGTCCTCACCCCATACCCCTCGCCAAAGGAGAGGGACTAGAACCTTTAGTATTATTGAGCTATGTCATTTTTCGAAAAACCTAGTTGGTTAGTATAGTAAACTAATATTCACATTGGTAAGTGTGCGGTGGATTTTGCCAAAACGGTGTGAAATCCTAGTTTTTCGGGAGGCTAAGCGAAGGCAATTTGTGCGACGAAAAATGGATTTGGCGTTTTGGCTTGACTTTTTTTGTTACTTTTTTTCGTCAAGGAAAAAAACGTAAAAAAGATGATTAAGTTGTCAAGTAGGCAAAGGCATTTCAGCCTAAGCCTCTCACAGAACCGTACGTGAAGCTCTCACTTCATACGGCTCTTGTTATGCAATCAAACAAAGTTAAAAAGAGTCCAATGATAAAATATTGTTGGGTAACTTACTTGAATTTCTTTTAGCCATTTATATGCTTTATCATAACTTCCTTTTAAACTTTTATACTTTCTCAATACCCATTTTGCTAATCGAAAATGTAGACGCCTTATTAACTTTTGTAATGCTCGCAATTTATACTTTCCATAATAACGTATAACTCCTATCATTTGTGGATTTATTGCTACTGCTATTGCTTGTATGGTTAGTGAGCTTCGCTGATGAAAATTTGTTTCCTTCCATCCTGTTACAATACGTGTTTGGGCTGTTTGGCTAATTGAACAATCAAAACCTAAAAATAGTTTCCCACTTGTAGTAGAGGTTGATTGTGGTTTAAATGTAAAGCCTAAAAAATCGAATTTCTTTTTATAATCCTTTTCTATTTTTCTTCGACTAGTCTGGCAATAAATCAATTTTGTTTTCTCTTCATTTAAACGCAACTTACATTCTTGTAGTCGGTACCGTATAGCTTCAAGCACTTGTTTTGCTTCTTCCTCATTGTTACAATGAACAACCACATCATCAGCATAGCGCACAAATGCTAAAGTTGGATAATGTTTAGAAAACCATTTATCAAGTACATAATGTAGATACAAATTAGATAGCAATGGGCTTATCACGCCGCCTTGTGGTGTTCCTCTTCCGTTTTTTTGTATCAATTTGCCATCTTTTGTTTGGCTTGGAACTTCAAGCCAACGCTGGATGTACATTTTAATCCAATTTTCGGTAACATGACAATTTAAGGCTTTCATTAATAATTCGTGGTCCACTTCATCAAAAAAACTTTTGATGTCCATATCAATTACCCAAGCGTATTGCCGTACATTTTCACGCACGGCTTGTACTGCCTGATGAGCGCTTTTTAATGGGCGATAACCATACGAATTAGTGTGAAACTCTGCTTCTAATCGTGGTTCTAAATACGTCTTAATTACTTGTTGTGCTATACGGTCATTTACTGTAGGAATGCCAAGCATACGTTTACTTCCATTAGCTTTGGGTATCGACACCTCACGCACTGGTTTTGGGAAATAACTACCTGAACTTAATCGATTCCAAATCTTGTATAGGTTACCTGCTAAGTTTAGTTGAAATTCTTCCAAGCTTACTGCATCTACTCCTCCACTTCCTTTGTTTTCTTTAACTTTCTTGTAAGCATTCTTAACCATTTGTTTGGTTACCGGTATTGTTGTTGATTTTGTTTCAAACATTTGAATCATCCTTTTTCAAGTTGTTTTAATATTCTTAACTGCATAACTGATGTCCTTCGCTCCTCCTTCATTACAAAGTTATCTTCACTACTACGACATCATCCGACATCCTTGTTCTCATCGATATTTAGCCTCATAGGTACTGCCTACTTGTGCCTTTCTCTTTACATATAACAAGGACTTCCCGAGTTTCATACAAGAGCCTAAATAAGAGTCATGCCATTTATATAACGATTGCCTTATAACCAGTACGCAAGTTTCCGTTATAATTCTTCACTAGCACTCAAAAACACTAGCTTTTGACAATATGTTGGGTTATCTCATTACTTCATCAATGGTTCATTTGCATTCATCTCTCTTATTCTTACCTGATGTTTCTTGCAACACCTTTTCCTCTTTCCGTTCAATACCAAACAATTACTTGTTCAGCACCGAGAGGCGGTTTAAAGCCTTCGCTTGCACAACGACTTTGATAGACCTACTATCAT
>JAYVDU010000472.1:0-3113 GCA_043749245.1 Bacteroidota bacterium
ATTAATGGACTGATTAATAGAGATAAATCCTAAACGGTTATTGATAGTAAACTCATTCGCATTTAATTTACGTGCATTCGTTATGTACTCATAATCACGCGATGATTGCATAAAATAATTATTGTCATTACCCAAATTTGGGGCAACCGAATTATTTGATAAATTTGCATTAATTAAAGAAGTGGCGGTGCTTGTACGAGCAGGCATAATGGGAGTTGTACCAAAAGTGTCTGTAATAATTTGATACAAGTTGTTTGCATTATTGTAGGGTATTTCGCCAGGATAATCTATTAATGCGTAATTAGGAGTTGTTTGACAAGCCAGCTGCGTATGATAGTTATAACTTTTCAGTGCAGGATTGGTATGCGTCGAATCTTCACCTAAATCAGCGAAAGCCACAAAGCTGCGGGTTTGATCGGTTGTACCTGTTTGATTAGTAATGTAAACCTCCGCTTTGGTAATAACGATGGGCGTTGCAGGAACAGGAATAGTTGCCATCCATTCATCGTAATGATCTCTAAAGTAATGCCCTAAGAAATAATGTTTGTTTACCTCATAATTATCAGCACTTACGTTAAAGTACATGGTTTGAGCGCCGCCTTGTACATTTACCTCTTGCTTTTTACCGCGTTGTTGAGAAAATAAAACTGTAGCAGATAAACGACCGAATTGCAATTGTGTTTTAACACCAAATAAACTCTGACTTCCTGTAATCAACGTGCTATTAAGCGGCATGCTCACGTTACCTGCTTCAATCTTTTTAATAATTTCATCTTCGTAACCCGTGTACTCTAACTTCATTTGATTTTCCCAGTCAAAGGAAGCTTCCGTATTATAATTTGTCGATATTTTTAATTTATCACCAATTTTTCCAATCAGGTTTAATTGAATACGCATGTTGAAATCGAAATTCGTCACTTTTTGCTGACGCTGTGGTATCGCAGGATTAAGCGTTTTATTAGAGTTTAACGCAAAAATTAATTCGGCTGTTCCTGTTGGTTTAATCTCCACATTATTTCCACCAAAAATTCGGTCAAAAATTTCTCCTCCAACTTTAAGCTTAGGTATTAAGCCTTTTTTAGTAGGATTTTTAAGGTCTTCGGCCTTTATTTTAGATTTCCAATGGTCTTTTACGGCTTGCTTAAACAATTCATCCTGATACTCCTTAAATTCTACGTAGGTTTCGGGGCGGTAATTCATATCACCAATTTTTTGGGTAATGTCGTAGTTACCTGTTTGTGCGTTATAGTTTGTTTCCGTTTTTATGTTTGACGGATTGCTAAGGTACAATCCACTTTTATCATCGTAATTGGGTTGAGATCCGTTGTTATCATTGAACTTATAGGGTAATTGATTTTTAGTAACCGTAGGCGTATCGGGTGGCAATGTTGGGCTATTGTAAAAGTAATGCGGTTTGCTTAATGGTGCGTTTTTGGCCTTAGAACCAACAACAACGCTCATTAAACCCACAGAGGCAGAACTTACAACCAAGAATTTGATAAAACCTTTTGCCACCTGTTAATTACATATTTTTTAATGCCGATTTCACCAGCAGTTCAACATTATCAGTAGTTACCCCTTGTTGTTTGGTTGCTTTTTCAATAGCTTTTTCTGCTACCATTTTAGGGAAACCAAGAGTAACTAGTGCCATTAACGCTTCTTCTTTATTTTTATTGTACGATGGGTTCATAATTTGAGAAATTCCGCCTTCATGCTTGCCCATTTTCCCTTTCAAATCTACAACAATGCGTTGAGCCGTTTTTTCGCCAATACCTTTAATACTCTTTAAAAGAGCCACATTGGCAGTATTAATAGCACCTGCTATTTCTGGCGGACTTAAGGAAGATAGCATCAAAAGAGCACTACCACCGCCTACTCCCGACACTGAAATTAATTTACGAAATAACTCCCTCTCCTCTGTATCCGCAAAACCATAGTATTTAGGGTTATCATCACGAATATATACACTCTCCACATATAGCTTAGCATTTTGCTTGCCTTGTAGTTGCGAATACGTGGTTAATGAAATTAATAATCCATAACCAACTCCATTGGTTTCAATTACTGCAATTGCAGGATTAAGGTCAGCTATCAGTCCATTTACATAATTAATCATAAGAGGGGTGAAAATAGGTTTTTTTTTGGAGATTGAAAAAAAATATCACGTTTAAAATGATATTTTTTTATGGCCTAATTTTACCCTCTAAATAGTCGTATTTTGGAATAAACATCTATTTTTTAAAATCAAATTTGTTATAAACATCAAATTACAGCGCTAAATGCGAGCTTTAATTTTTTATATCCAATTTTTGAACGTAGTCAATTTAAATCGTCCGTTCGATAAACGCTATTTTTTAGTAAAATTTTAATAGACTTCTTTCCTAATTCAAAAAGAATTAAAAATAGAATGCAGAAAACATTGATTATTATGATTAGAACTGATTTCATGTGTGACAATCTTAGAGCCTGTTTAAAATTTATCTAAAAAATTAATGAAATGTAATTAGTTTGTTTTCAGTAATTTAACTTTTTATTACAATAGTTGTAATACAAAATGAAAGAACCATGTAACTAACTTGCAGAATAAGCGTTTAAGATTTGAAGTTATTTGTTTAAAAACTCGAAACTTAAATTACGTTACTATGAAACAGTTATTCTTTTTTACGTTTTGCATTTTTTTTATGGGTAGTATGCCATCAAAAATAATCGCTCAACATGGCGATGTTTATTTTGAGTTAAATGTATCAGCATTACTAAATGATAAACCAGTGGGTGATTATAGTGTGTTAGTTTATGAAGATGGAAAATTAAAAGATTCTCTTTTCACCAAAAAAATTAAGCCAGTTCAAATTTCTTTAGAGTCGAATAAGGTTTATTCTATTGCTATAAAACGAGAAAATTTACCATTAAAATTCGCGATTGTTAATACACTCTATCCAAAAAATTTAGGAGATTTAGAGCAAGAGCCCTTTGAATTACAAATTGAAATTTCGGCCAACATTCAAAAACTAAAAAAAGAATATGAAGATTATCCTGTGGCTGTACTTTTAGTAAATAAAAAGAAAAAATTATTAATGGCTAGTGAAGCTTATTTTCAACAAACACGTATTTGA
>JAYVDU010000473.1:0-10203 GCA_043749245.1 Bacteroidota bacterium
CACTCAGCAAATACGTTAAATTTATTAGAACATTCAACTTAAAAAACACTCTCAAAAGGTTAATTTTACTATCATTACAGAGTTTTCTTGCAAGCACTATGTATAATAAATATGTAGTCTCTAAATGATGATAATTCTAAAGAAGGTAACTACTTTACTAAGAGATTATAAGCCTATCAGTAAGGTTAAGTAGGCGGTTATAAGATATACTATAATGGCAGTGTCTAGTAGTAAGTGTGATTAACATAAAGGTTTAAAACACAACATAGTCTTGTGGATTTATAGAAAATCCATTATACCATAATTCAAAATGAAGGTGAGCTCCTTTGCTACTTTCCCCTGTATTACCAATAATTGCTATAGGCTCCCCTGCTTTTACAAAATCACCTACTTTTATATTAACGGAAGAATTATGCTTGTATACACTGGTTAAATTGTGACTATGTTGTATTTGAACCACATAACCATCATCGGCTGTAAACCCTGCAAAAACAATGGTTCCGTCTAGTGTGGCTTTTACTAATTCATTTTCTTTAGATACGATATCGGTCCCAAAATGACTTTCGCCAAGATTATAAGATGTTGTTACAATACCATTTATGGGGCTAAAAAAGAAAAAATTACTTAAGCTGTTGAGTTTATTTGCAGATACTTTATCGCTTGTTGACGCCAGTTGATTGGTTTCTATATCATTTCTAAGTTTTTTGTCTTCATCGCTTGGTTTGGTATCAATTTGAGAAAATTTGCCGGTAGAGTCCTTTTTAGGCTTAGGCATTTTTCCTTCTGTTTTTCCGGAAAAGACATTAATTAAATTATTCAAATACCAATCCTTAGCAACTAAAGTGCTTTCAAGCGAGTCAGCCTTTGCATTCAATACCAAAATATCCTTATGATCGTTCACATTGCCATATCCCGGTATATATTCCCGTAAAGGTGTAAATGCCACTAAACTAATAACAAGAGCTGTCATTAAAACGGTAACCGAACTAAACAAAATAATTAAACTTAGAGGTGAAAGTCGTAATGAAAATTTTTCAGCAAAAGAATTGTCGTTTAATATAACCAAGCGATACTTATTGCGCAATTGGTTAGTTAGAATTTTCCATCGACTATTTTTGGTTTCTGACATACTTTCCTTGCAAAAATATACTAAATTTACGATTTTGACGTTATTACCTTATTTTTATCACGTATTTTGAAGATTTTTAAAACATACATATATACTGTTATTTTATTTTTAGTTGTTTTTTCTTCGTGTAAAACAAATAAGAATACATTTATACACAGAGGTTATCACAACCTCACCGCTCGATATAATGGCTATTATTACGCTACAGAGAGTATTAAAGAGGGCGAAGCGAAAATTAGAAAAGATTACAAATACGATTACGATAGGTTATTACCAGTGTTTTTAGTGCCAAGTAAGGAAACTTGTAAAGCAACTTTTCCTGAGTTTGATAAGGCTATTAAAAAATCCTCAAATTGCATTCAACGCCATACCATCAAGGATAAAAAAGATAACGAAATAGTTACTGCTGGTAAATGGATTGATAATAATTGGAATGTGATTGGCATTTCTAATTTTTATAAACGTGATTTCTTTTCAGGTATTGAAGCGTTTGAATACGTTATTAGAAGCTATAAATCGAAAGATAAATATAAGGCCATGATTTTTCTTGCTCGTTCATATAACGAATTAGGTGCCCCATCTCAAGCAGAACCTATTATAGGGGTTTTAAAAGAAGATAAAAAAATATCGAAATACGCTAAAAACGAATTGCCTGCCGTGCAAGCCGATTATTTTATTAAGCGAGGTATGTTTTCGGAAGCTGAACAAGCCTTATTAAGAGCCATTAAATCTAAAACCAAGAAAAAAGATAAAGCTCGCTATGCCTTTATTGTGGCGCAATTATACGAACAGCAAAAAAATAATAGCAAAGCAAGAGAATATTATCAAAAAACAATTTCAGCAAAACCTACCTACGACTTGTTGTTTAACGCTCAAATGAAAAAAGCACGTTTAGTGGATTTAAAAAATGGAAATCCTGCGAAGCTAATCAGAGATTTAGAAAAAATGGCGCGCGATTTTAAAAACAAAGAATATTTAGATATTATATATTATACGATAGGTGAGATTTACGAAAAGGATAAGAATGAATCGTTAGCGATTTTAAACTATAAATTATCGATAAAAAATAGCACGCAAAATCCTAAACAAAAAGCATTATCCTATTTGAAATTAGGCGAAATAAATTTTGAACAAACGAATTACACCGCATCTGAGGCTTATTACGATAGCACGATGTTGTCGCTTCCAAAAGAGTATAAAGATTATGATGCCATTAATAGACGTAAGCAAACGCTTGCAACTTTAGTGGGTTATATTAGAACTATTCAGCGCGAAGATAGTTTGCAACGTATTGCCAAAATGAGTGACGGTGATCGTAGTAAATATATTGAAAAGATGATGAAGAAGATGGAGGAGGATGAAGATCGTAAAAAAGAAGAATTAGAAAATGCAAAAAATCAAAACCAAACGCCTAATAATAATGCAATTCCAAATAATGGTTTACCGGAATTAGGAAATGGTGTGAAAGGGGATTGGTATTTTTATAACCAAACAACGTTAGCTTTTGGTATTGGCGACTTTGCGAAAAAATGGGGTAATAGCAGGAAGTTAGAAGATAATTGGAGAAGAAGTCAAAAAGCACTTATAGTAGATTATGGAACGAACTCGGTTGATTCAACTGAAAAAGAAACAAAAGACGGATTGGTTAAAAGCGGTGTAAAACCAAAAAACACAAAACCAAAAGATTTTTATTTACAAGATTTACCATTAAGTGATTCGTTACTAAAAAAATCAGATATTAAAATTATTGATGCATATTATAATTTAGGTAGCACTTACAAGGAAGAATTAAATAATAATAAAAAAGCAATTGCTACGTTCGAAGAATTAAACAAACGTTATGATAATCATAAATACAAGCTTTCCACGTATTATCAATTATATCGTATTTTCGAATCGGTTAAAAATAAATCGCAGGCAGATTATTATAAAAGTAAGCTATTAAATGATTATCCAAATAGCGAATACGCGCAAATTATAAAAAATCCAAATTACGCTTCTGAAAAAAGCACACAAAAAGGAGAAGTAGAAATTTATTACACTGAAACTTATAATGTTTACGCTGAGCAAAATTATACAACTGCTTATAGTCGGTGTAAAGAATCAGAATCTAAGTTTGGGAAAAATGATTTTGGTGGAAAGTTCGCCTTTATCAAGGCGTTATCCATAGGAAAATTAAAAGGGATTGACTCATTAGAGTCATCGTTAAAGGAGTTGCAAGCACTTTATCCAAAAGACCCTGCTGCTAAAAAAGCACAAGAATTATTAGAAGTTATATATAATTTGAAACATCCAAGTGATGCAACCGCCGGAAATGCAATTAATAGAACAGATACTTTTACATTAGATTTAGAAGCCCCACATTTTATGATTGCTGTATCGCCTGATGATCCCGCTATAGCAAGCGCATTTAAAACATCTTTATCCGACTTCAATACAAACTTTTATAGTGCTGAAAATATTAGCTTAACAAGCAGTTTATTTGGCAATACAGAACAAATCACGATTGCTAAAACATTTAAAAACGCTCAAGCTGCTCTTGCCTACATGGACAATATAAGTAAGGATAAAGCCATTTTTTCGGGTAAAGTTAAATTAGAAACATTTACCTTAATGGTTATTTCTGCTGATAATTTACCCAAATTATACAAGAAAAAACAAACCAATTACTATAAGCCTTTTTTTACCGATCACTATAAGTTAGATTAGTAATTTTAGTATATTCGTAACGCAAAACTATAAATCGCATGTTTCAAAAAATAAATAAATCTGCAAACGACACGGCATCTATTAACCTTATTGGTAATGGCACCGCTATCATTGGAGATATTACCTCTAATGGTGATGTTAGAATTGACGGTACACTGAAAGGTAATATTACCATTAATGGTAAATTGGTAGTTGGTTCTACCGGTAAAATTGAAGGTAATGTAACTTGTCAGAATGCTGATATATCTGGCGAAATACACGGTAGAGTTGAAATTAGTGAGTTATTAATTTTAAAAGCGAGTTCTAAATTAATGGGGGATATTATTACCGGTAAAATTTCAATCGAACCAAACGCCACATTTACAGGTACGTGTAATATGGGCGCAGTGGTAAAAAATATTTCTAATGGAAGCCAACAATCCGGACAAGGAACCTCAAAAACCGCTTAACGATTACGCTAAATATAGCGGACTTGCTGTTCAAATGGCATTAATTATCGGTGGCGGTTGTTACGGTGGTTACAAGCTCGACGAACATTTTAAAAATACGGAAACCCCTATTTTCACCATTATTTTAAGTTTACTATCCATTGCGTTAGCGATGTATCTGGTACTTAAAGATTTTATAAAGCCAAAACAATAATGCAATCTCAAACAAAATATTATATACAGTTAGTGTCTGTATGCATAGGGGCGTTAATCTTATCCTATGGCCTTAGCGAGATTGACACAATATATTTCAAAACAAACCATTATTGGATACCTACTTTGTTTTTTGCATTGACAACAGTTGGCGCTAATTTACTATTAACGGCTGGAGATAAACAGTCGAAAGAATTTGTATTTAAAACATTAGCATTAAGCATGGGTCGTTTGCTAATTTGCATGATTGTAGTATTCGTATATTCATTGATTAATAAAGAACAAGCATTAGCGTTTACTTGTCATTTTATGGTGCAGTACGTCATTTTTACTATCTTTGAAATGTCCTTTTTATTGAAGTATATTAAAACTAATTAATGTGATTGAGAGCTAATTTGACGATTTCATAATTTGTATCTTAACAAACTAAAAAAATAGCATAGTCGCCAATTTTCTAAACCTTCAAATTATTAACCACTACATGAAATACTTTTTTTTAATAGCAATAACAGTATGCTTCTTGAGCTACTCACAAGCGCAAGTACAAGCGCAATACCAAGGCCCTTTAACTAACATGAAGGGTAGTGATTATAAATTTACGGTAGTGAAAAGTATTGATGCATCTGCTGTTCAAAATCAAAATCTAACAAGCACCTGTTGGGCATTTTCATCGTTATCATTTTTTGAAAGTGAATTGATGCGTATGGGAAAGGGTAAAGAATTTAATTTATCAGAAATGTATGTGGCTCGCAAAGCTTATCCATTAAAGGCCGATAATTACATACGGATGCATGGTCGATTAAATTTTGGTGAAGGTGGCGGTTTTCCTGATGTATTGAATGTGATACGAAATTACGGAATGGTTCCTGAAGAAGTATATACGGGTAAGAAAAACCCAAACGACATTCATAATCACTCGTTATTAGAAGCAACATTAAAAGGAGTTGTTACAGCAGCAGCGGATGATAAAAATACGAAAATTGATTTTCAAGCGGTTCATCAAGTTGTAGAATCAGCTTGTGATGCTTTTTTAGGAAAAGTACCTGAAAAATTTATGTATAAAGGAAAAGAATATACACCTAAAAGTTATGCAGAAGCTTCTGGTATTAACCCGGATGATTATGTGTTTATTACTTCATACACACATCATCCATTTTATTCGAAATTTGTTTTAGAAGTTCCTGATAACTGGAATTTTGAACAGATGTATAATTTACCATTAAATGAATTTCAGGAAGTGATGCACTATGCAGTCACTAATGGATATAGCTTTGCTTGGGCTTCAGATGTGAGCGAAAAAAGTTTTAGATTTAAAGACGGCTTGGCTATTGTAACAGAAACACCTTTTAGTGAAAAGACAGACGCTGAAAAAGAAGCGGCTATGAAAACGCCACAGCCACAATTAAAAATAACGCAAGAAAACAGACAACTTGCTTTTGATAATTACGAAACACAGGATGACCATGGAATGCACATTGTAGGTTTAGTAAAAGATCAAAACGCAACACCTTATTATGTAGTAAAAAATTCATGGGGTAAAACCAAAAATGAATGTGATGGTTATTTCTACGCATCAGAAAGCTATGTGTTGTATAAAACAACCAATATTATGTTACACAAAAAAGGATTACCACCAACAATAGCTAAAAAATTAGGAATAATTCAATAATATATATACAGATGAAAACTACAGTACTTTTCTTTTTTTTATTAAGTGTTTCTCAAATTAGCTTTGGACAACATTTAAAAATCGAATTATTTAATAAAACCGGATACAACCTTGATTCAGTTTCCATAGGAAATGAAGGCTTTGTTACAATAAAAAAAGATTCTTCTGCCGTTATTCATGGCATCAAGGAAATATCAATGATGGGCGCTTTGCCAATAGGAACCGCTAATGGAAAGATTTATGAAAAGAAACGCGATGCAAGATTCCTTGGAATTTGTGGTACTGGGAATAAAAGCGTTCGTAAAGGTTATTTTAAATTTGATATCATCATGGTAGATGGTGAAAATGGATACAGACTTTTTTATCAATCACACAAAAAAAAGAAAACACTAAAGTAAATTTGTATAAACCATTTTTATACTCACAACCGAAAAAATATGTTCACTGAAAAATTAATACAACCCCTTTCCTCAGCTTTAATAGAAGCAGGAATGGCGACCCCTTTTCCTTTACAAGAAAAATCTATTTCGAAATTAAATGCAGGACAAGATATGTTTGGTATTGGTCCGGATGGAATTGGTAAAACAACAACAGCTATTATAGCCACTATTCAAAAACTTAAAGAAAAATTTGAAGATGCGCCTAGAACATTGATAATTGTGGCAACACACGAAAGAGCGTTAACAATGAAAGATCAGTTTAGAACAATAGGAAAAAATACAAGCCTGCGTTACGCTTGTGCTATTGAAGGAATTAAAATCGAAAAACAATTTGAAGAAATTTATATTGGAACTGATGTTATTATTGGTACGACTAAACGGATTATGGACATCTATTTTAAACATGGTTTAAATTTGAATAAACTCAAATTATTTATTTTAGATGATGCTGAATCACAAATTAAAGATGCTCAACAAGGTAATGTTGACAGGCTGATACAGAGCTTGCCTAAATGTCAACACATCGTTTTTGCCAATGAAATGAACCCTAAAATAGAAAAATTAACTGCTAAGTTGATGGTTAATCCATTTATTGTTGAGGTTAATCCATAAGGCAACACGTATGATTACTGTAGATAAACCCCTTGTAAGTTCTGATAGTATTTTGCAATACATTCCGCAACGCCCGCCAATAGTACTAGTTAGTAGAATCTATAAAAGTGACGATACGACTATTGTTACGGGTTTTGATATGACTGAAGAGCATATCTTCACGCATCATGGAAAATTAACAGAGTCGGGTATTATTGAAAATATGGCTCAAACCGCTGCTAGTAGAGCAGGGTATGAAGCGATGAAAAATAATGTGAAACCAGTAATTGGTTTTATTGGAAACATCAAAGATTTAATTATATACGAATTACCATCCATCGGAAATGAGCTATTGACTGAGGTTGTAACCAAAACACAGGTGATGAATGTATCCATCATAGAAGCTAAATCATATTGCAATAATACACTAATCGCAACTTGCGAAATGAAAATATTTTTACAAGAAAACGCATAGTATGAGCATATTAGTTGAGGTTAAAAATGTTACCAAAAAATATAAAGATGCGCCGCGAGCCGCTATTAATCACTTATCATTAACGATTGATAAAGGTGATGTGTTTGGCTTGCTTGGCCCTAATGGCGCCGGTAAAACAACGTTTATATCGATGTTGTGTGGATTATTTCCCGCTACCGAAGGAGAAATATATATTAATGGATTGACTCATAAAACAAATAGCAATCAATGTAAACAGGCCATTGGCGTAGTTCCGCAAGAGATTGCTTTGTATCCTAAATTAACTGCTTATGAAAATTTATTGTTTCTTGGCCACATGTATGGTTTAAAAACTACGCCGTTAAAGGAAGCTATTAAATATAATTTATCCATTTTAGGATTAGAATCAAATACACATCAAAAGATTTCAACCTATTCGGGAGGAATGAAACGCCGGGTAAATTTAATTGCTGGCTTATTACACAATCCTCAATTATTGATTTTAGATGAACCTACTGTTGGTGTGGATGTGCAGTCGAAACAAGCAATTATAGATTATCTTAAAAAATTAAATGCTGAAAAAGGCATGACTATTTTATATACGTCGCATCACCTGGATGAAGCAGAAGAGTTTTGTAATCGCATTGCTATTATTGACGACGGAATGCTTGTGACGCAAGGGAAAACAAAGGACTTGATCATAGAAAATAATTGTCAAAGTATTGAAGAAGTTTATTTAAAAATAACAGGCATAAAGTTTAGAGATAAATAAATATTAACCGCAGAGGGGGCTGATAAATCTTCAGCGTTCTAAGGTTTAAAAAATATACATGAAATTATTATACAGCTTATACAAAGAATATAAAGTGATTACGCGTGATAGGGCGGGGCTTGCTATCACGTTTATCATGCCCACTGTTTTAATTTTAATTATCACACTTATTCAAGATACCACATTTCGCTCGGTTAGCGAAGCATCTGTCCCTTTGCTAATTGTGGACAATGATCATGATTCATTATCAAAAGTGTTAGAGAAATCGTTGATTAACTCCAAGTTTTTTGTAATAACAAAAAAACAATTAAGTGTTGACGAGGCTAAAAAAGAAGTTGCTAAAGGACATTATTTTATTGGAATTGTTATACCCGAACATACGAGCAATTTATTACGTCAGCGTTCATCAGATAGAGTCAATAAATTAATGAGTAGTTTCAGCGGAGATTCATTGTCTTCCGAAAAGGCAGATACAGCTATGATTCGCTTGAAATTGTTTTTTGATCCGATTACAAAAAAATCATTTAAAACAACCATAAGTAATTCGATCGAACGTATCATTTCTCAAATAGAAATGCAGAGTATGGTTAATTCGTTGAATGAAGTTATGAAAGAAAGTTTCCCTGACGCTAAACCTTCTAAGCTTGAAATAACGCCTATTGTTGGATTAACGGAGGAGTATGCTTCTTATAATAACTCCACTATTATTCCAAATTCAGTACAACACAATGTCCCTGCATGGACTTTATTTGCTATGTTTTTTATCTGCATTCCCTTAGCGGGCAATATTATAAAAGAACGTGAAGATGGTAGTGCCTTTAGATTGCTTACTATGCCAGGTTCTTACATGATTGTGATTTTAGGAAAAATGTTGATGTATGTTTTTGTGAGCTTAATACAGTTTGCATTAATGTTATGTGTGGGATTATTTATTTTACCAATGATGGGTTTGCCTCAATTAAATATCGGAGATAATTTACCGGTATTGTTTGTAGTAGCGTTTTCAGCAGGTTTGGCGGCAACAGGTTTTGGTTTATTAGTTGGTACCATCGCCACATCGCACGATCAAGCTTCATTATTTGGAGCTGTGTTTGTAATTATTTTAGCGGCTATTGGTGGTGTGTGGGTTCCTACATTTGTAATGCCTGAAGTGATGAAACAAATCTCCGTCATATCCCCGTTAAATTGGGGTTTAGAAGCATTTTACGGCATCTTCCTACGCAACTTTGGATTTAAAGAAGTGTTTCCGGAAGTTGCTAAATTATTGACTTTCTTTTTAGTATCTCTTGGTAGTGCTTATTGGTATCAAAAGTATCGACAGCTGCATTAACTGCCTATCTTTTTTAGTCTACTTAAAATTGAATGATAATAATTTCTGCTATGCTTTCTTTTTCTTTAGATGAAAAAGAAACAAAAAATCAAGTCAAAAATATGCTCTACGCTCCTTTCGGAATTCTACGGATTTTACGCTATCGTTAAATCCTTGAATTCTCGATTCACCCCAACTCTGCTCGCATTTTTGACAGTCCTACGCGCTTGTTCTATCCAACATATTCTTAAAATATAATCAACCTCGATTATTATAAATGTTTAAAAATTGACAAATAATAATGTACTTGTTCTATAGTTTTTTTATTGATCAATCTTTTTTTGAAATTAAAACTTTCAGTTCATTCAATATCATTGCTGTTGCGCCCCACACGATTTTTTCATTCACATCAAAATAAGGCGTTTTAAAACGTAGGCTAGGTGTAGGTGTTACTATGGTTTCTTTAAGAAGTTCCGGATTTAATAAATC
>JAYVDU010000474.1:0-3102 GCA_043749245.1 Bacteroidota bacterium
GAAATTATAAAGCGCACAAAATTAGAAATTGCTAAAAGCCCTGAAGGACTTGAAGGGCCTGGCTTTTTTGCAACGAAACTAGAAGATGCTGTTGGGTTAGCACGTAAAAACTCATTGTGGCCGTTGCCATTTGCAACCTCTTGTTGTGGTATTGAGTTTATGGCAACGATGGCTTCACACTATGATTTGGGTCGTTTCGGCTCAGAGCGTTTAAGTTTTTCTCCCCGTCAGGCGGATATGTTGATGGTAATGGGAACCATTTCTAAAAAAATGGGGCCCGTGTTACGCCAAGTATATGAGCAAATGGCAGAGCCTCGCTGGGTATTATCGGTAGGTGCTTGTGCCAGTAGCGGTGGTATTTTTGACACTTACTCCGTATTACAAGGCATTGATAAAATTATTCCTGTTGATGTGTATGTGCCGGGCTGTCCTCCACGCCCAGAGCAGATCTTAGAAGGGGTATTAAAAATACAAGAGTTAACACAAAACGAATCTTTTAGAAGAAGAAATTCACCAGAGTATAAAAAATTATTAAACTCATACGGAATAGAATAAAACAAGAAGTTAGAACTCAGATTTAAGAAGTAAGAGTAATCTTTAAGCTTAAATTTTAAATCTTAAAACCACAATGAACGAATTATTAAATACCGTAAACACCCGATTAAATGAACAATTTGCAGATAGCATCGTGTCAGCTGAGTTATTGTATGATTACCCAGTGTTTACCATCAAGCATGACAAAATACATGATTTACTTGCGTTTTTAAAAAATGATGAAGCATTGAACTTTCATTTTTTAACAGATTTGTGCGGTATGCAAACTCCCGACGAAAAACACTTAGGTGTGATTTATCATTTGCATAATATGCCAAAAAACAATCGCATTCGTTTAAAAACATTCATGCCAATTGAAAAGCCTGAAGTTTATACCGCAACCGATTTGTGGCCTGCTGCTAATTGGATGGAGCGTGAGACCTACGATTTTTTTGGCGTAAAATTTAAAGGGCATCCGAATTTAAAACGCATTTTAAATATGGACGAAATGGATATTTTCCCGTTACGTAAAGAATACCCATTAGAAGACCAAGAGCGTACAGATAAGGATAACAGCATGTTTGGAAGATAATATACAATTAGAGAATGAGTGAGTCGGGGAATTATTGAATTAAAAAACTCTCCAAATCAATAAATCAATAACTCAACAATTGAAAATGAAAGAAAAAATAGACATAAACCAAACAGTTACCGAAGAGAAAGAATACTCAACGTTAAACCTTGGCCCTACGCATCCTGCCACTCATGGTATTTTTCAGAATGTGTTGAAAATGGACGGAGAAATTATTCATGAGGCTACGCCAACGATTGGGTATATTCATCGTGCGTTTGAAAAGCTCGCAGAACGCCGTCCTTATGCGCAAATAACGCCTCTTACCGACCGTTTAAATTACTGTTCATCGCCCATCAATAACATGGGTTGGTATATGACGGTAGAAAAGTTATTAGGAACTAAAATCCCCAAGCGCGCAGAGTACCACCGCGTCATCATCATGGAATTATCGCGCATTGCAGATCATATTATTTGTAATTCCGTAATTGGTGTTGATACAGGTGCTATGACAGGCTTCTTATACATTTTTCAATGGAGAGAAAAAATTTACGAAATATTCGAAGAAATTTGTGGCGCTCGTTTAACCACTAATATCGGACGTATTGGAGGATTTGATCAAGAATGGAATAAAAAAACATGGGATTTGATTAATACCTTTTTAGAAGAATATCCTAAAGGCTTAACCGAGTTTTCGAACTTACTAGAACGCAATAAAATTTTCATGGATCGTACCATTAATTGCGGACCAATATCTGCGGAAATGGCGTTGAGTTATAGTTTTGCAGGCCCTAACTTACGCGCAACCGGTATTGATTATGATGTGCGCGTGATGAATCCATATAGTTCTTACGAAGATTTTGATTTTCAAATTCCTGTTGGAAAAAGCGGTGATACCTACGATCGTTTCATGGTTCGTCAGGAAGAAATGTGGCAATCATTAAGTATTATAAAACAGGCCATTAAAAAAATGCCTGAAGGACCAATGCATGCTGATTTACCTGATTTCTTTATGCCGCCAAAAGAACAAGTATATAACAACATGGAAGCATTGATTTACCATTTCAAAATTGTGATGGGAGAAACCGATGTTCCTAAAGGAGAAGTATACCACTGTGTAGAAGGTGGAAATGGAGAATTAGGTTTTTATTTAATTAGCGATGGCGGAAGAACTCCATTCAGATTGCATTTCAGAAGACCATGCTTTATTTATTACCAAGCATACCCCGAAATGGTAAAAGGAATTATGTTAAGTGATGCTATTTTAACAATGAGTAGCATGAATGTGATTGCAGGAGAATTAGACGCTTAAGGAATGTTGAATGTTAAATTATAAATTTTAAATTAATTAAAGTGAAAACATTTTAGATGAAAAAAAGGTAAATTAAAATTTATCATTTATCATTTAAAATTTAAAATTTCAAAAACAATGAGTAGTCAAGTACACGGAGCACAAAAATTTGATCAAGCAAAACGCGCTGAAATAGTATTCAGTGAAGATGCTATGAAAACAGTGCAAACAATCATTTCACATTATCCACCCGAAAAAATAAAATCAGCCTTGTTGCCTGTATTACACGTGGCACAAGCTGAATTCGGCGGTTGGTTAAGTCCGGAAACAATGGATTATGTAGCGTCAATTTTAAAAATCAGACCTGTTGAGGTATTTGAAGTAGCGTCGTTTTACACGATGTATAATTTAAAACCAATGGGCAAATGTGTATTAGAAGTTTGCCAAACAAGTTCTTGTTGGTTAAATGGTGCAGAAGATATCGTAAAATACATTGAGAAAAAATTAAACATTAAAGTTGGTGAAACTACGAAAGATGGGATGTTCTCACTAAAAGTAGCAGAATGTTTAGGTTCTTGTGGAACAGCGCCAATGTTGCAATGCGGCGCATCATACCACGAAAACTTAACGTACGAAAAAGTAGATGCCATTTTAGAAACTTACAAAACAGACGATAAATTAAGAAGTTACACAGACTTAGATTATA
>JAYVDU010000475.1:0-3101 GCA_043749245.1 Bacteroidota bacterium
CAAATTATACGCCGATATCTGGAATTATTTTCAAACCAACTTATGTTTCAGTAATGGGCGGAATAAAAGTGCGATTATAATCATACAAATTTTAAAACACGGATTACAGTTTATATCTTAATCCCCATGATTAACACATCATCTACCTGTTCGTGGTTTGATTTCCAATCATCGAAAGCTTTTGATAAAATAAGCTGTTGTTCGTTCACCTCTTTTTCTGCAATGGAACAAAATAGATTTTCGAGTTGTTTATATTTGAATTTTTTTCCTTTAACACCGCCAAACTGATCAGCGTAACCGTCACTGATTAAATACACGCAATCATTTTTTTGTAGCGAAATAATTTGGTTTGTGTAGTTAATGATAATGCCCGAAAAGCTTTCGCCAATGGGTTGTTTATCGCCTCTGTATATTTGAATTTCTTTATTTCTAACCACGTAAATATTACTATTTGCCCCAGCAAATTGCATCGTCAATGTGTCAAAATTAAAATCACACATCACGATTTCCATACCATCTTTAATAGTGCCAGTACTTATTTTACTTTTAATGGTTTTTGGTAATTGTTGATTAATATAATCTAAGGCTTGCGCCGGATTAGAGATAGCAGAGCGATTAATGGTTTGATTAAGAAGCGTATTTCCTACTAAACTCATAAAAGCTCCAGGCACGCCATGCCCTGTGCAATCAACAACGGCAACGACTGATCGTTTATGATGAGGGTCTGTTTTTGATGTAACTTTACAGGCCCAGTAAAAATCCCCACTAACTATATCACGAGGTTTAAAAAACACAAAGTGATGAGGAAGTAATGCTTTTAATTCATCTTCATCAGGAATAACGCCTTGTTGAATTCTGCTAGCATAAGTGATGCTATCTGTTATTTCATGATTTTTTTCTTCGATAATATTTTTTTGTTCAGTAATTTCATTATTAAAAAGCTGCAATTGTTTGTTCGTTTTTTTCTTGTCGATATTTGACTTCAGCGCAAAACCCAAAAATATAAAAAGCATGAGTCCAGCTAAAACACCAACCCATATAATATATTTTTGTTGTTTAATTTTTTCTTGAATAATATCATCTTTGTTTTTTTGGAGTAAGTCTTTTTCGCGCTGTTCGGCCTTGTATTTATAGTCTAATTCCAATTCATTTATTTTTTTTGAATTTTGGTTATTGTTTATGGAGTCGTTCCACATCCTGTATAATTTATAATATTTAAAGGCTTCTTTGTCGTTACCCATCATTTCATAGGTTTCGCTTAAGCCTTTATAATTATAGATGAAATCGTCGGCCGATTGAAGTTGGGTTGTTACAAT
The DNA here is from genome assembly GCA_043749245.1 of Bacteroidota bacterium. Taxonomy (GTDB): domain Bacteria; phylum Bacteroidota; class Bacteroidia; order B-17B0; family Aurantibacillaceae; genus UBA4416. The sequence continues at coordinate 1,317 of JAYVDU010000475.1, forward strand.
TAACGCACTGTCATAATATTTAATGGCTTTTTTATAGTCCATCATATCTTTATATATATCAGCTAAAGAGCCATAAGCTACGGCTATTTCGCTTTTTATGTTTAATTTTTTGTATTCAAGAAGCGTTTCTAAATTATATGAAATAGCCTTTGGGTATTCTTTTTGGTTATATGCAATATTTCCCATATTCCCGATAGCGGATAAATAGGTGCGCTTGTCGTTTATTTCTTTTGAAGATTCTTTACATAGTTTATAATAGTATGTAGCGCTATCCAAATTTTTTAAATCATAATATACATTTCCTAACATTAAATAACTAGCATCGATTACTTTGTTTTTTTTATCCAGATGAGCTTCTTTCAATACGTTTAGCGCTAATATTGCATATTTTTTTGAAGCAGTTATGTTTTCGCCTTTGTATAAATTAGATAAACCAATGTATATTTCAGATAATTTTAATATTCGGTTATGTTTTTTAGCCAAATCTATAGCTTGAAAAGAAATTTTTATTGCTTTTTGCCTGTTACCTATAAAATCGTAACTCCTTCCTACACAAATTAAAATATCCAATTCTCCAGAGATGTTTTTGTTAATTTTTGCATTTTCAAGAGCTTGATTTTCTAATGTTATACAAGAATCAAACTGACCATTAAAGTATAGGGTCTTAATCAATAGACATTGTGAAAACGTTAAATAATTTTTATTGTTTTTTAGGTAAAAAACAGATTGTTTACTTGCTTCGATACTTTTATCAATATCATTTTCAATATCGAACAAAAGGGCTTTTGAATATAAAAGTAAACCTTTTTTAAGGTTTGATAAATCAGCAGAAACAGCCGTGTTTTCAATTATTGAATTTAGTTCAATTATTTTTAAAGAATCATCTTTTACATATAATGTTTGCAATAATTCAGGAAGTTTGCTTAATTTTTTATCCGCACTTTTTGTATTTAAAAAGTCAGTATATAAACTATCTGTTATATGATGTTGTGATAAATATAAGCTTGGTTGTAAAACCGCCAACAAGATAAAAACCAAATATTTTTTTGTAATCAAAAATTTCATCATGTAAAAATAACAAAATAGGAACAGTCTTATTTAGATTTAATTTAAATAAGACTCGGTGACATTTTTATGACAATCAAAACCTTTGATTTTCCGAAATTTACCAAGCACTTTGAATGCATTTAAAATCATAGCTATTACCCATAAAAACGCTCCTTTGGAGTTGATTGGGTTATTGCATTTAGATGAATCCCACCAACACGACTATTTGACGGCCGTTAAGCTTAAAATGGAACTTAACGAGCTGATGTTTTTGAGTACTTGTAATCGCGTTGAATTTGTGATTAAAGCAGAAAGAGAAATTAACGCTTTGTTTTTGCAAGAACTTTTTTCGATTATTAATTCCCGAATAACTACTGAACAAATTAATGCCTTAATAGAGGCGGTGGTTGTGTATGAGCATGAAGACGCGTTGACTCATTTATTTGAAGTGTCATCTTCTTTAGATTCTTTGGTTGTTGGCGAAAGAGAAATTATCACACAAGTTCGTAAATCGTATGAGTTTTGTAATTTATTGGGCTTAACAGGCGACACCATTCGTTTGGCTATCAAACAAACTATTGAAACAGCTAAACAAGTATATACGGATACAGATATTGCCAAAAACCCTGTATCTATTGTGTCTTTGGCTTACCGACAATTAAGATGTTTAGGTATTAAAAATAATGCCCGTATTATTTTTATTGGTGCAGGAGAAACAAACTCCAATATGGCAAAGTA
>JAYVDU010000476.1:0-3099 GCA_043749245.1 Bacteroidota bacterium
ATGGTCGTCGCTTGTGCTTTACATAATTTAAGAGTAGTAAGCCCTTATCGAGAATATAAAAATAGTACAAAATTAATTTTCTGAATAATATCTAATAAAGTTTTCATAACTTCCAAATAATTTTTCAATTCTACTCGAAGGATAAAACGATTTTAACCCACTTCGAGGAGTGTCAGTTATATAAGAGATAGCAGATGTTAAAATAAAACCATCCATATCTTTTTCAAGAATAAATTTAATGAGCATTTCTTTAACATTGAGCGAATCAGGCACATTTTTAAATTTTACATCTTGATTAAAACATAAATCGTAGGTTTGCCAAAGTGGGTCAATAAAATCTTTTAACTCATTGAGAGCATTTTTGTAAATTTCAAATAAGATTTTGTACACAAATTGTTCATTGAATATCTGAATTTTTGAATGAATGGTGGTATCTGAAATTGTTTTTAAAAAATCCATTTGAAAATCAAACTTTTTAGTTTCAGCTTTTATTCCAAAAAATGAAACAATGAATTCTTTATATTGGCTCAAATCTTTATCATAGAACTCAAGATTCTTAGAATCATCTAATAAAACATAAAATGACTCTAAATCGTAGCGAACATACTCAAACATGAATTTACCTTTTGGTTTGGGCAAATTTACAAAATGGACAATAGCATTAATAATTTTTTCAAAATCTTCTCGATTATCAAAATTTTTAATTGACATTAATTTCTCATCGATTTCAATAATTGAATTAGAATCTTTGCATAGTTTCGTAATCTCACTATTGAAATCAACAGATGGTTTTGCTCTAATTTTACTAAATTCTATTTCAGATATTATTCCTTGGGCATCTAAAAAATATCTTCCAATCATCGATGGTCTCACAGCACTTAGCCGGAAATAACTATTTTCTAAATGTGCGTCTGAAAACTGAGAACGATTATGAAAAAATGTTTCAAAAGCATAGGTAAGGACTTCAATTTCTTTTTCATTTAGCTTGAATTTCTTATCTTCTAAAAAAATTTTTGTTTTTAAGGTGTTTAAAAAATAAGTTTTGCTCCTAAATCCGTTAAACATTATATCATCAGTTCCACCTTTGAAATCTAAATATTTCGAATAGTTTTTGTAAAATTGAGTATAAATCTCTGGATGTTTAAAACGAATGAGCTGTAAATTATAAAAATCTGGAAAATAAATTTCTCCTTTCACAAATTCGTATTGAAGTTTTAAGGAATTTGAAAACCTGATTACATCTCTAAAATTCAAAATGAAAGAGTTTATTAGGTTAATACCTATTCTATCTGGAGAGTATCTGCTATATATCATGTTTTCTAAAAAAATTTTATCGTCAGCACTTAAAAAATTATAGATGATTTCAAATACTTCATTTTGAAGTATTTTCTCATTAAAAGGTGGTAAGCTAAATTCCAGCTGAAAAATCTTTTCTAAGAAAATATAAGGTTCGTGAGGATTTATCACTTCAATCGCATTTAAAATATAATTTCTATCGTAAGCAACAATAAAAAAAGTATTAGCAAAATTGGCAGTATTTCTAATTAATTTAATGACTTCATACACTTCTTTTTTATCAAGCCTGTCTAAATCGTCAATAGAAATAATTATTTTTTTGTTGGTAGCTTTGATGGCTTTACTGATGGTGTCAAATTGCTTTTCGAGACTTTCAGTCGGAAAAGCCAATTCGGAAAGTGTTTTAAAAGTTTCAAAACCTTCTTTCGAAACTTTGGTTAAATCGCTCGCATATTCAGGTAGTTTATTATTGAGCGTGAAGCTATAATCTTTTAATTTTTCGCGCAACTCTTTAAAAAGCGTTTCAATAATCAGATTTTGTTTTCCTGCTTTCCAAACATCGAGTTCAATAATGACAAAGTTTTTATCGCCTTCAAATTACTTCAAAAGCGATTTTAAAAATGTTGTTTTACCTGAACCCCACGAAGCAGAAATGCCGATTGGGAAAGAGCCATTTTCTGGAGTAGTAGTTTTTATCTGATCCGCTAAAATTTTTATAAATTTAATTCTGCCAAGTAAGTCGTCGGTATTAGTAATTCCATTTGATTTATCAACAACTTCTAATGTTTGGTTTGAATTTGGAGAAGGATATTTTTTATTGAAAAAAATTACTAACTTTTTTACAAACTTGAAAAGACTTGCTAATTTTTTAACTAATTTATCCTCAATGGATTTATTAGTTTTATTTCCAATTATTAAGGGTTCTTCAACTCTAAAACCTAAGTTATTTTTAGAACCATCTTTTTTAACTTCCTGAATTATTTTCTGAATAAATTTGCAAAATCTAACTAAGACAGAGAGTACTAAAAGTAATAGAGGTACAGCAACAGTTAAATCAAGCAAATAGACACGATTGTAATCTTTAAATGAAATAAATTGAAGTTTAGAGCCTTCCATCAAAGGGTTAAATCTAAACCAGAAATAAGTAAAACAGTAAGTTAAAGTTAGATAAAACCATTTACTAGGAATTCTTGCACCTTTAAAAATTTTACGAGCAAAAAATATAAATACAACAAGGCTGATGAATATTGCAGCTTTATCATGCTCTGTACTCGGCTCACTAACTTTTGAAAATATGAATTTTACGAAAGTGCTTGAAAACAGTTCAAAAACTAATTTTTTGAATAAGACAAATATAGCAACTGGTATTAAGGTATAAGCAATTAAAGTTTTTCCTTGGGAAATAAAGAAATCTCGTATCGTTTTTGCCATCAGGAATTAAAAATTTTAAAGCGGTTATTCACAAATTCAATCAACCCAAAGTTAATTAAATTAGTTCGCTTCACATATTTTTAATTTTGTTTTATTTAAAACTCAATGATGAGTTTACAAAAACGTTCGGGGAACTTTTAAAGTTCCCCGAACGTTTACTTTTGAACGCAGCACATCTTTATTAATCATTATCCTTTTCAGCAACTTTGGCAACAAACGCCGCACGACGCGGAGCGGGAACAGGTGCGTTAATACCTTTTACAGCTTTCCACAGAATTTCATTAAATTTAATATCATCCACAGCATCCGCTTTTGCTAAATTGAATAAATCCGATTGGCGCGAAAGCTCGTTATCAGCGATGTTTTTCTCGA
>JAYVDU010000477.1:0-3096 GCA_043749245.1 Bacteroidota bacterium
CAAAACGTTAGTAGCAAGCGCAATGACAAAAAAATGTGCATTATATGACATTGAATCTGACTTGAGAGAAAGCCATCTCATACCAAAATTCGTATTTGAATATTTAAAGAAAACAGGCGGCAAGTATTTTAGAACATACGAAAATCCAAATCAAAGAATGCAAGACGGCCCGAAAGTATTCTTACTTTCTGAAAAAGCTGAACAGGATTTCAGTAAAAGGGAAAGGTGGTTCGCTAATAATGTATTCTATCCTTACCTAGGACAACAGAAGACAAATTTAGAATATGATGAGAACTTAGCCTATTTTGTTGTTTCAGTTTTATGGAGAATCCTCAAAGACCAATTGACACATCCTGAGATCGCAAACGATAAAGACTTAAACTTTCTAAATGATGTTGAATCTGAATGGCGAAATTTTCTTTCAAATTTTGTTTATCCTGTAAACTATAACGACATAAATTTTTTTTTAACAGATAGAATTGAATCTCATAATACTGATGGCTTTAATGTCAACTTATATTTCACAAGAATAGTTGACGCAACAATAGTGTCAAATGAAAAAAGAACACATGTTGCAGTATATGTTAAGTTTTTAAGATTTGTATTATGGTCCGTCGTTAAGGGAGACCCAAACGATTGTCAAGATGTTAAAATAAATTTTCTTAAGGGTAATTTAAATACACCTCAAGAATTATCAGACGATTTTATTGGAAATTTCTTTCAAAACAGAATCCAGGAAATTGACAACAGACCTCGAGCTTCAAAGGAACAGCAAGAAATAATAAATCAGGAAGTGCTAAAAAACGAAAAAACATTTTGGGAAACAGAGGCAGCTCAGGCAATGCTAGACGACTATCAATTAAAAAAAGACATTTAAGCGCCAGCTACTAACAGTACCTAAAAAAAATGCTAGTATTAGTATAAGTTTTTTGCCTACAAGTTGCCGCTTCGCGAAAGTTTGTTATTTTTATGTAGGCAAAAAAGAGTACAGTATTTCGGCTACTAATAAACTTTTGTATGTTTAGAAAGTTTTCGGTTTCAAAACCGCACTTATTTTAGCTACAAAACATTAGTGGCAATTAAAACAAGACCCTATATATATGACAGGTATTAAGACAGCAATTTGGAAATCAATTTTATTTCTTGCAATTTTTGCATTGACAATTGGAGTATTAGTCCTTCCATATATGAAATTTATAGACAAGCATCTTGCTATAAGTATTTCACGGTTAGGACAAGACATTATTACTATATTACCTGTGCTTTTTGCAAGTTGGGTTATGACTAAATACTTTGACAAGAGAAAATTGGCAACCATTGGTTTAGAGAATAAAAATATTTCAACAGACATAATCATTGGGACAATTCTTGCTATATTTTGGGTTGCAATTTCTTTTTTAGGACAATATATATTTGGGACACTTGAAAGGACATCAACAATACATTCATTTAAGGCAACTTTCATATTTTATACTATTGCATTATTTATAAATGCAGCATCGCAAGAACTATTATGTAGAGGGTTTCTATTTCAAACTATTAGAACTAATGTTGGACTTAAAACAGCAGTCATTACAACATCATTAGTTTTTTTATTAATGCACGGAGGAGCATTACAAGCAGGGATTATTCCTTCATTAAATGTATTTGGGGCAGGTGTAATTTTTGCGATTGCATTTTATAAAACAGGACAATTATGGTTACCAATAGCATTACATTTCGGTTGGAATTTTATTTACAGTTCAATACTTTACAAACCAATATCAGGCTATGACGGCTTGCAATTATTTCTTACAAAAGGAAGTGAATTATTGGCAGGTGGCCAAAATGGAGTGGAAGCAACAATTATTACAACTGTTACAATTATTGTAATAATATTTACAGAACAATACTTTATACAAAAAAGAATACAAAATTAACTGCCTCTAACAGCAAGCAAGCAAAATTTTTGGCGCAGGGCTGCTCAAATGTGGGGCTGGACATTAGCCGCAAACTTCGCCTGCGCGCAAACCGTTATGGGCAAGGCTAGACGACTCACAGTACAAACAAAAATCGACAGACATTAATGACAGACAAACAAACCGCTTTAGACAAATTAACTGCTTTTAGAAAACAGGACAAGTTTTCGACTTCTGAGTGGGAGGAAAGAGGACTAAATCCTTCTGATAGCGAAATGTGTAATAGTCTTCAAAATTTGTTTAATGAATGTGCGGACAATTTAATAGAAGCAATAAATTCGCAATTTAAGCCAAGGGAACTTAAGAGCATTTTAAAAAACTGGCTTTACAGCGTTAATAGTTCTGACTATGACACAGAAGAGCGTGAGTTTATTTGCGACTACTTTGATCAACTTTCAAAAATTGTTTCGGTTGACTTCAAAAACAATTTGAATAGTTGGCTATACGGAAAGACACTTAGCACTTTATTTAAATTGACATCCTTTTTTAAAGGACAAGACAAAATAGTTGAAACCTTAACCCAAGACTGCACCAAATGTAGTTCCAAACTTGAGACATTTATTACAAAAAAAGAACAAGGTATTCCTGACTATTCATGGACAATAATTCAATGCAACAACTGCAATGAGTACAATTTACTTTCGACAGGACCAAACATTAAAGAATATCGTTTTGGGAATTATAAATCAATAGAACAACTTCCTAAGACAGAATACACAAAAGAACAAGCTCACGCAAGACTTGAACAAATAAAAATCTTTAAAAAAAATTGACAGGACAACTCACGAGAGAACGAATTAGCCCAGCCCATAACAGTACCTAAAAAAAATGCTAGCATTAGTATAAGTTTTTTGCCTACAAGTTGTCGCTTCGCAGAAATTTATTATTTTTATTGTAGGCAAAAAAGAGAACAGTATTTCGGCAACTAATAAACTTTTGTGGTGGTAGAAAACATTTCGGTTTCAAAACCGCACTTCTTTTAGCTACAAAACGTTATGCGTCAGTGTTAGACAACAAGCGAAAAACTTTACCTAGACATATAAATATAAAAAAATGAAAAAATCAACAAAAATAGAAATACTAATAGCAATTATACTTTGGTTAGTTGGCTCAATTATAATTTTCAAAAAAGGGACAT
>JAYVDU010000478.1:0-10169 GCA_043749245.1 Bacteroidota bacterium
TTGTAACTGAGGATTAATGTTCTTGATGTTCTCAATTAGAATTGAAAAGTCAGAAACGATATCGTTCGATTGAAAAAGCTGTTTTTCAAATAAAGTATTAGGTAATTTGTGACAATTAGCTACAATACGTTCTTGTTCAATATGTTTATAAGCATAAGCTGAACCAAGCGTAATAACAAGCCATTTCGCATGTTTAAGTTTAATGTACCATTCGTCAATTAGCGTATTTAATTTTTTTATTAAGTCTAATTGAGTAGTTGCAAAAAGAGAGGTATGTGTTTCTAAACAAAACCAAAAACCATCTTTTTCAAAAACATTAGTTGATGTGAAGTAATTTTTAGTTAAGATACGATTGATTGCTAACTCAATACTTTTAGGATTAAAAACAATGCCGAATGGATTTGTATCAACTTCAAATTTCAACTGACCAAGTTTACCAGCAATATGTTCGCTAAAGCAAGAACCTATAAATAATACACCTTGTTGGTGGTTAATTTGTTGCTGACTTATTTTTGGAGTAAAATCTAAATGAAACTTCATACCTGTTGGCAAGATAAGGTTAATTGCTTAACAAAAAAACACTAAAATATTAAACTCCCTTAACCTATAAATACTAAATTTGTAGCCTAAAATAAAAATTATGTCAACAGCAGTAAACAAGGGTCCTATTTCTCAATTTATTGAAAAACACTATAAACACTTTAATGCAGCCTCATTGGTTGATGCTGCTAAAGGATACGAAACACATCTTACTGAAGGCGGTAAAATGATGGTGACACTTGGTGGTGCTATGAGTACAGCTGAGTTGGGGAAATCATTAGCAGAAATGATTCGTCAGGGTAAAATTGATATTATTTCTTGTACAGGTGCAAACTTAGAAGAAGATATTATGAATTTAGTGGCCCACAGTCATTATAAGCGTGTGCCTAATTACCGTGATTTATCGCCTCAAGACGAATGGGATTTATTAGAAAATCATTATAACCGTGTGACGGATACTTGTATTCCTGAGGAAGAGGCTTTCCGTCGTTTACAAAAACATATTCATAAAATTTGGAAAGACGCTGAAATAGCTGGAGAACGTTTCTTCCCGCATGAATATATGTACAAAATTTTATTAAGTGGCGAGTTAAAACAATATTACGAAATTGATCCAAAAGATTGTTGGATGTTAGCAGCAGCAGAACGAAATTTACCAATAGTAGTGCCGGGTTGGGAAGATAGTACGATGGGTAATATTTTTGCGTCTTATGTAATTAAAGGCGAGTTGAAAGCAAGTACGATGAAAAGTGGTATTGAATACATGACTTGGTTAGCGGGTTGGTATCCAAAAAATAGCGGTGGAAAAGGAATTGGATTTTTTCAAATTGGTGGCGGTATTGCTGGTGATTTTCCTATTTGTGTTGTACCAATGTTGTACCAGGATATGGAAATGCATGACGTACCATTTTGGAGTTACTTCTGTCAAATTTCAGATAGTACAACCTCTTATGGTTCTTACTCAGGAGCAGTTCCTAACGAAAAAATTACTTGGGGTAAATTAGATATTAATACGCCTAAATTTATTGTAGAAAGTGATGCGACCATTGTGGCGCCATTAATTTTCTCTTGGGTATTAGGCTGGTAAAAGCCCCTCCAACCTCCCCGAAGGGGAGGCTAATTAAACAATTAATTTTAAAATAATAATTTAAACAAACAATAAACATAGCATCCATCCTACAACCCTCCCCCTTCGGGGGAGATGGAGGGGGCTCTAAATCTTAAAAACATGAAAAGAATCATCACCATAGCGGCCATAGGCTTAGTTTTAGTAATACTCATGGGATACGGTTGTAGCAAACGTAATTCCTTTATAACGCTTAATGAAGGCGTAAAATCTCAGTGGCATCAAGTAGAAAATCAATATCAACGTCGCATCGATTTAATTCCTAATATCGTAAAAACAGTAGAAGCTGAAGCTAATTTCGAGAAATCAACTTTAACAGCGGTAATCGAGGCTCGTGCAAAAGCGACTCAAGTTACCATTGATGCAGATAACTTAACACCTGAAGCTATTGAAAAATATAAGGAAGCTCAAGGAGGGCTCTCTTCAGCTTTAGGTCGATTAATGATGGTAACAGAAAATTATCCTGATTTAAAATCGAATCAAGCTTTTGGTGATTTACGCGTAGAGTTAGAAGGTTGCGAAAATCGTATTGCGCATGAACGTGATAATTACAACAGAGCAGCTCAAGCGCTTAACACTGAAATTAAATTAATACCAGGTAGCTTATTTGCTTGGGGCTTTAAAGATGCTATCTATTTTGAATCAGATAAAGGCGCAGAAAAAGCTCCTAAAGTTGATTTCAATATTAAATAAGAGGCTAACTGAAAATGGCTGTATTATCTAACCTTCGCAACTTGTTTAAAAAGAAATTGTTTTCTCCCGCTGAGGAAGAACGATTGATGAAAGCTATTAAACTAGCCGAACTAAAAACGTCGGGCGAAATTAGAGTTCACATCGAAAGCAAACATGCATTAGAACCCATTAAGCGTGCCCAAGATGTGTTTAAAGCATTGAACATGCATCAAACGAAAGAGCGTAATGGTATTTTATTTTATTTAGCCATGCATTCCAAACAGTTTGCCGTATGGGGAGATGAGGGCATACATCAAAAAGTAAGTCAAACGTTTTGGGATGAAATTTCAGAAGTTTGTATCACTAATTTTAAAAAAGATTTATTCATTGATGGTTTAGAAGCTGCCATTACCTTATGTGGTGATAAATTAAAGTTGCATTTTCCTTTACAAACGGATGATAGGAATGAATTGTCGGATGAGATTTCTTACTAAGCACTTAAACACAGAAGTAAAGAGGAGATGAGTTCACAGAGATAAATTTCAGAAATATAACTTAAATCATATATAAAACTCTGAGAGTTCGGATACTCCAAAACTCCATGTTGAAATAAGTAGCAAATAAAATATTGAAACAAATACTCGCATATTTATTATTACTAATAGCCTTTGGCGTTAACGCTCAAGTGCCCGATAAACCAGACCCTCCAAGGTTAGTAAATAATTTCTCGAAAGAGTTTACGAATTTTATTTCGGCTGAACAGCAACAAACTTTAGAAACACAATTACAAAATTTCAGTCATGAAACGTCCAATCAAATTTGTATTGTCATCGTTGATGATTTAGGCGATTACGATGCTAATACTTTTGCCACCGAAATTGGTAATAAATGGGGTGTAGGACAAAGTGGATTTAAAAATGGAGTTGTTGTATTAATCAAGCCTACGGGGGGTAAAGGACAACGTAGTTTATACATAGCGGTTGGTTATGGCTTAGAAGGTGCTATTCCGGATTTAGCAACCAAAAGAATCAGAGAAAATGATATAGAGCCTTATTTTGCAAATGGCCAATATTACGAGGGTTTACAAGCAGGTGTTAATTCTTTAATGAAAGCTGCCAAAGGCGAGTATGATCTTAAACAGGATAATTCAAATAAAAGAGATTTACAAAGTTGGATCAAAAGCCATCCGATTTTATTTATCATCATCGTCATCCTCATTATATTATTACTCATTGCTAATAGTAAAGGCAAAGGTGGAGGCGGTGGAACTTATTTTGGTGGTGGTTTTTTAGGTGGCTTAGGTGGAGGCAGTTTTGGAGGTGGAGGCAGTTCAGGTGGTGGCTTCGGAGGCTTTGGTGGCGGTAGTTTCGGAGGTGGTGGCTCAGGAGGTAATTGGTAACAATGTATGTTTTTTAATTACTGATGTAAAATTTTAAACATCAATTCTTTCATTAACTCCCCATTATTAACGCCATTATTATCAACGCCTTTTGTTTTTAAATCGTATTCTTTTAAATAACTAAAAATCGATTTTAGTTTAGCTGTGTTGTAGTTCTTAGCCGCATTAACATAACCATCTACAAAAAACGGATTAACGCCTAATGCCTGTGCTACCACAAATTTAGATTTATCAGGAACAAAATGATATAGCAATACCTTTGTAAAATAGCCATAAAGTGAGCTTAAGGTCATTACTGAGGGATGCTCTTTTTCGTTAGCCGAAAAATAATTAATGATTCGATTAGCTTTTAAAATATCTTTTTTAGCAAGTGCATCTTGTAATTCAAACATATTAAATTCTTTACTGATACCAATATTATCCTGAACAAGTTCTAACGTTATTTCTTCGCCTTCTTTCAGGTTGATAAATAACTTTTTTACTTCATTCGCTATTTTCGATAAATCATTTCCAAGGCTTTCTGCCAATAAATAGGATGCTTTCGGGCTAATCTTAAATTTATGTTCTTGAACAAATTCGGTAATCCAATCAGGAATTTTATTATCGTAGAGTTTTTTTGTTTCTAAATAAACATGATTCTTTTGTAACGATTTGTAAATGGTACTTCGTTTATCTAAGGTTTTGTATTTATAACAAAATACTAAAATAGTAGATGTTTGTGGTTGCTGTAAATAAGCCACCAGAGCGTTAACAGAACCACTCGATTTTTTGGTAGGTGCATCAGAGTCATCGTCGTCATCACCACTACCAGCGCCTTTACCAAATTCTTTAAGGTTTTGTGCTTCTTTTATGATAATCACTTGGTATTCGCTCATCATCGGAAATCGTTTAGCTGCCGAAATGATGGTATTCATGTCTGCTTCTTTTCCGTAAAGTATCGTTTGATTAAATTCTTGTTCGCTTTCGTCGAGTACATTTTTTTCAATGTAATCGCTTACCATATCAATATAATAAGCCTCCTCGCCACTTAAAAAATAAATGGGTTTAAAGATTTTACGTTTTAAATCAGTTAATATTTGAGTAACTTCTTTCATAAATAGGTAAGACCACGAATTTAGTAGGAAATATTTAATTAGTTATTATATTTTAGTTATTAATTACCTAGTTCTAAACCTTTAATATAAAATATTAACGAATAAAAATCGAAAAAGCTCAATAGAATAAGAATATTAGGTCGTCAAATACCGATAACTACCGATGGTGGGCTGGTTAGCTCTGAATCGAGAATTTTGAATTTTAATTGCCCGTAACAAACAATAGCCATAAAGGTATTGGAGGCTAGGTGGGAAATAGGACAAGGGTATGAATAGTTTTATTTAAGCTTTTTTTACTTTAGTTTCTTTGAAGCCTAATTTTTTCATACTGCGCTTTTTTTGTTTTTTTGCAGCCCTTAATTGTCGGCGTTGGTCTCTTGCATTGGTTTTATTCAATTGCGCACTAGGTTTGTCTTTTGCTTTTTTCTCTAAATAAGGATTAAAAGCTTGACGATTTTTACGTCGTTTAAACGATTTTCGCCACATCTTTTTACGCTCTTTACTTTCGGTAAACTGTCCTTTTACAGGCAAATAGATCGAGAAAAGAAAAATTAAAAGTATGGCAATGCGTTTAATCATGTATACAAATAACGGTTTTTAATAAAAAGATTACCGTTTAAAAAGCATTATTTACTAACAAGTAATTAATGGTAATACTAAAAATTGAGGGAAGAGAAGAAAATATATTTTGTTCCATTTTTTAAACGTTTTTATGAACAAAACAGATTATGTTTTATTAAAATTTTGAATAGAACGAGAGCGTAAGCCTGTCAAAAATGCGAGCAGTGTGGCGGTGAAACGAGAATTCAAGATTTTAGTGTAACGATAGCGGAACGTGAAAATCGTAGAATTCCGTGAGGAGCGTGGAGCATATTTTTGACTAGTCACGCCAAAGCGTGATTGTTTCTTTTTCATCTATGGAAAAAGATAGAAAGAAAAATAGTCCGCTAAATATTTACCAAAGCCTAATTAATAGCATTTCCTTTTGGAGATTACAGCATTAGTCGTAAATTTGTTAGATAAGATTCGTAATAAAATGACTATAAAAGATTGGACTAAAGAAGAAATTTTAGCGGTGTATAACACCCCCTTAATGGAACTAATATATAATGCAGCAGAAGTTCACAAACAACACCATACAATAGGTGAAGTTCAGGTGAGTTCTTTATTGTCAATTAAAACAGGTGGTTGCCCTGAAGATTGCTCATATTGCCCGCAAGCAGCTCGTTACCACACAGAAGTAAAAGTTCATAAATTAATGAGTGTTCCCGAAGTTGATGCAGCAGCAAATAGCGCTAAAGCTGGTGGAGCAAGCCGTATGTGCTTAGGCGCAGCTTGGCGCGAAGTTCGTGATAACAAGGATTTTGATACGGTGTTGGATATGGTAAAAACCATTAATAGCAAAGGCTTAGAAGTTTGTGCTACACTTGGTATGGTTACCGAAGAGCAAGCTAAACGCCTGGCAGAAGCCGGATTATACGCATACAACCATAACATCGATACTAGTGAAGAGAATTACGAAAACATAATCTCTACCCGAAAGTTTGATGATCGTTTAAATACCATCAATAACGTTCGTAAAGCTGGATTAACAGTATGTTCTGGTGGTATCATTGGAATGGGCGAAAAAATTGAAGATAGAGTAGGAATGTTATACACCTTAAGTTTATTGCGTCCTCAACCAGAATCTGTTCCAATTAATGCTTTAGTAGCGGTAGAAGGTACACCTATGGAAAATCAGCCACCAGTGCCAATTTGGGACATGGTTCGTATGATTGCCACAGCTCGTATTATATTACCAAGAACTGCGGTTCGTTTATCAGCAGGTCGTTTAAGCATGAGTATGGAAGGACAAGCTTTATGTTTTATGGCTGGTGCTAATTCTATTTTTGTCGGCGAAAAATTATTAACCACTGCTAATCCTTTGTATAATCAGGATATGGAGATGTTTAAAATCCTTGGTCTATCTAATAAGCAAGCCTTCGTTGATAAATTGAAAAAAGAAGAATTAGTTTAAGTTATTTTGACTGAACATAATAAACAAATATCTTTTCCATCGTTTTTAAAGAGTGCGTTAGATAAAAGAAAAGAGCAAAAAGCATTTCGCACTCTCAAAATAAATTACCCTACTGTTGATTTTTCGAGTAACGATTACTTAGGATTTTCAACTCAGGGTATTTTATACGATGAGATTAAGAAGCTTGATTCATCAGTAAAAATAGGCTCTACTGGCTCTCGCCTAATTTCAGGAAATTCATCTGTATATCAAGAATTAGAACATACAATTGCAACATTTCACCAGTCGGAATCGGCATTGGTATTCAATTCAGGTTATGATGCTAATATAGGGCTACTATCAAGTGTTCCGCAAAAAGGTGATTTAATTTTAAGCGATGAGTTAATTCATGCGTCGCTAATTGATGGGATCAAACTTAGTTATGCCACTCATTATAAATTTAAACATAATTCCATTGAGGCTTTAGAAGCTTTATTAGTAAGGTATAAAGAGGCTTTTAAGGAAATTTACATTGTTGTGGAAAGTGTATATTCTATGGATGGTGATTGTGCGCCATTAAAAGAATATATTACATTGTGTAAAAAATATAATGCTCATATCATTGTTGATGAAGCTCATGCTATTGGTGTATTTGGAGCACAAGGCAAAGGTTTATGCAACGAGTTGAATATTGAAAGCGACTGCTTCGCTCGTATTTATACGTACGGCAAAGCAATGGGCTGTCATGGCGCATCAGTTGTGGGAATTAGCATACTGAAAGATTTTTTAATTAATTTTTCCCGTTCATTTATTTATACCACCGCTATGCCCGAACATAGCGTTTTGGCTATTAAAGCGGCTTATCAATTACTTCAAAATACTCCTCAAATTACTAAGTTAAAAAATAACATTGCTTACTTTAATTCGAAGATAGTTGCTTCCAGCTCGTTTATAGAGAGTATCAGCTCCATTCATTGTAAAATTGTTTCGGGTAATCAAGAGGTTCAAACGTTAGAAGACACGTGTTGGAAAAATAATTTATTTGTTAAATCCATCAAAAGCCCCACAGTTAAAGCTACACAAGAGCGTATCCGTATTTGTTTACATGCATTTAATACACAACAAGAAATTGATTTACTCTTAAGTTTTTTAAGATAGTATTCAACTAATGCTTTGTAAAATCACTATTTATAAATATATTTAAACTTTATATCACCTATCATTATGACAAAAATTAAATTTGGAACAGACGGCTGGAGAGCCATTATAGCTAAGGATTTTACTGTAGAAAATGTAGCGCGCGTAACTGAAGCAACTGCTAATTGGTTAAAAAATAATTACGAAAACCCTAGTGTGGTGGTTGGGCACGATTGCCGTTTTGCAGGTGAGTTGTTTGCTGAAACATCTACTAAAATATTTATAGCAAATGGCATTAAAGTATATTTAGCGAAAGACTTTGTTAGCACGCCAATGGTATCATTAGGCACTGTAAAATATGGCGCTAGTTTAGGTATTATCCTCACCGCTTCTCACAACCCACCATCTTACAATGGTTATAAATTAAAAGGGAGTTATGGCGGACCGCTAGGCCCAGAGCAAGTGCAAGAGGTAGAAGATATGATTGCTGATAAAAGTACTGTAAATTTAGATAGTATAGATTTAAAAGTGGCTGAACAAAATGGTTTATTACAAATTGCTCCGCTTGAAGATATGTATGTAAAACATGTGGAAGAGAATTTTGATTTAGCATTAATAAAAAAATCAGGAATTCGTTTTGCTTACGATAGTATGTATGGTGCAGGACAGCGTGTGATGTCTCGTTTATTTCCTGAAATTGTGCATTTACATAATGAATATAACCCTAGTTTTTATGGGCAAGCACCAGAGCCTATTCATAAAAATTTAATTGAATTTTCTAATTTAATTAAAACACGTGGTGATATTGATTGTGGCTTAGTAACCGATGGAGATGCTGATCGTATTGGATTATACGATGGTAAAGGAAATTTTGTGGATTCGCATCACATTATTTTATTGTTAGTGCATTACATGGTAAAGTACAAACATAAAAAAGCAAAAGTGTGTACGGCTTTTTCTACAACAGTGAAACTAAAAAACATGTGCGACCATTATGGCTTGCCATTGGATGTGGTAAAAATTGGCTTTAAATATATTTGTGGCATTATGATTACCGAAGATGTATTAATAGGTGGCGAAGAGAGCGGTGGCATTGCTATTACAGGACATATCCCTGAACGTGATGGTATTTGGATGGGATTAGTATTATGGGAGTTTATGGCCAAAACGGGTAAATCATTAACTGAATTAATTGAGGAGGTGTATGCAATTACTGGTACGTTTTGGTTTGAGCGCAACGACTTAACTATTGCCGAAGAGTTGAAATTAAAAATAATGGATAATTGCAAAAAAGGAGTGTATACCCAATTTGGAAAATATAAGGTGGAGCGTGTAGATGATTTAGATGGATATAAATTTTTTATTGATGATAATACTTGGACAATGTTGCGCGCGTCCGGTACAGAGCCAGTATTACGCGTATATGCCGAAGGAAAAGATAAAGCACAAGCATTTGATATTTTAGAAGAAGTTAAAAAAGTAATTTTCGCTTAATTCATTGGAGTATAAAGTAGACTGTATAATCGGTTAGAAAAACGATCATAATAGTCCAATGATATTACATGTCATTGGACATTTCTTGTAAGACGCGATACGATTTAATTTCCGTTAATCCAGGTAATTGCATTTTGTAGTAATGTACTACGCAATCAAGCAGAGCAAGCCTTTCGGGACGTGTTATTTTTTTTTGATTTGTGATTGAATGTGAAAATAATTCTGAAAACAAACCTGATTGCCAATTGTCAAAACCCAACGGAAAGCTTTTGGTGGATGAACCAAATTTCCCTTCCAGCGTATCAAAATAAGATAAGTGTTTACTATAATTATTAGTCGGATAAAAACCCAAATGCTTGCTTAGCTCCATTAAAAAATAAATATGAGTGTCTGCATAATTTGCATCTGCTTTATCTAACCATTGATAGGTATGACAAATAAGGTGAAATAAATCATCGTTAGGGGTTTGCTCTTTAATGCATTTATAAAGCATTTCGTTTAAAAATTGCGCCATGCATAATTTATTGAAATTAGCTTGTAGGTCTATATAAACAAACGAACACTTAATTTCTGAAATTTGCTGAATATCTTTATTTTCTTTTAAAGAAACTACAAATTCAATTTGAGTAAGAGGCTGTATAACACCCGATTTTATTTTGGATTTAGGGGAGTTGCCAATGTGAACATTAGCAGAAATTAAACCAAAATCTT
>JAYVDU010000479.1:0-3081 GCA_043749245.1 Bacteroidota bacterium
GCTGTAAAAAATAGTTAAATGCTAAAAAGCCTTAACATATTTTAACAACCATAAAATAGCCAAAACCCTTATCTCTGCTAATTTTGTGGCTGTTGTTAAACAAAACACTATGCAGGTAGATATCAGAGAACTAAATGAAAGAATAGAACGTGAATCGGCGTTTGTAAATATCTTGTCTAATGAAATGGATAAGGTAATTGTAGGGCAAAGCCAAATGGTGGAACGCTTATTAATTGGTTTACTAAGTAACGGACATATTTTATTAGAAGGTGTGCCGGGATTAGCCAAAACATTAGCGATTAACACATTGGCAAAATGTGTGGACGCGCAGTTTAGCCGTATACAATTTACGCCTGATTTGTTGCCTGCCGATTTAATTGGCACCATGATTTATAATCAGAAAGAAGAAAAATTTTCGATTCGTAAAGGACCTATTTTCGCCAACTTTGTACTAGCAGATGAAATTAACCGAGCGCCTGCAAAGGTTCAATCGGCTTTATTAGAAGCAATGCAAGAAAAACAAGTAACTATTGGTGATCAAACATTTAAATTACCAAATCCGTTTTTAGTGTTAGCAACACAAAATCCAATTGATCAAGAAGGTACATATCCATTGCCAGAAGCGCAAATGGATCGTTTTATGTTAAAGGTGGTAATTTCTTATCCAACCAAGGAAGAGGAGAGAAAAATTATTGCCGCTAATATTTCTAAGGCTGGTATGGCATCTCCAAACGTTGTATTAAAACCGGAAGATATTTTAGCAGCTCGTAACGTGGTAAAAGACGTTTACATGGACGAAAAAATTGAACGTTATATCGTTGATATTGTATTTGCAACTCGTTTCCCTAAAGAAAATCGTTTAGAAAAATTTGCACCGTTAATTTCTTATGGTGGTTCGCCTCGTGCAAGTATTAACTTGGCTTTAGCAGCTAAGGCCTATGCCTTTATTAAACGCAGAGGGTATGTAATTCCGGAAGATGTACGTGCCGTTTGTTTAGATGTGATGCGCCATCGTATTGGTTTAACATACGAAGCAGAAGCGGAAAATATTACCACGGAGTATATTATTAATGAGTTGCTTAATGCAGTAGAAGTACCTTAACAGTTATAGAATTGTTGAATTGGAGATTTGTTGAGTTTGAAAATTATAAAATTTTTAAATTAAATTACTAAATTAATAACTCTCAAATTCTCCAAATCAATTACTGAAAAACTCTCAAATTCTATAAATCAATATTTCACCAACTGAACTTGGAAACCGCCGAATTACTTAAAAAAGTAAGAAAAATAGAAATCAAAACGAAAGGATTGAGCAACCAGATTTTTTCTGGGGAATATCATTCTGCGTTTAAAGGGCGTGGCATGGCTTTTAGTGAGGTTCGTGAATATGCGCCAGGAGATGATGTGAGAACTATTGACTGGAATGTAACGGCTCGATTAAGAACACCTTACGTGAAAGTATTTGAAGAAGAGCGTGAGTTAAGCGTGATGATATTGGTAGATGTGAGTGCGAGTGGAAAGTTTGGTACGCAAAAACAATTCAAACAAGAATTAATTACTGAATTATGCGCAGTTATTGCTTTTTCGGCAACACAAAACAATGATAAAATTGGTGTGATTTTTTTTAGTGATAAGATAGAAAAATTTATCCCACCAAAAAAAGGTAAATCACATATCCTTCGCATCATCAGAGAATTGATCAATATAGAGCCTATTCAAACAGGAACTAATATTGAAATGGCATTAAAATACTTAACGAATATTATTAAAAAGAAAAGTATTGTTTTTTTAATTTCTGATTTTTATGATACACATAATTATTCGGATGCAATGAAAGTAGCCAATCGTAAGCATGATTTAGTTGCACTCAGAATTAATGACAAACATGAAGCAACCTTACCTGATGTTGGCTTGGTTAAATTAAAAGATAACGAAACTGGTAAATATATGTGGTTGGATACCAGCGATAGGGCTATTAGAAAGCAATTACAGGTGAATCATTTAAAGTTTGAAGCAGAATTAAAAGATGTATTTAATAGGAGTGGCGTGGATTACACAACCATTTTTACCGATGAAGGGTATATTAAACCTCTAATGAATTTATTTAAGAAAAGATAGAGTAGGGACTTGATGGATTTCAGAGACGAAAGGGATTGAAGGGACAGAAAAGACCAAAGGAAGAATGTAAGATTAAAATAAATATGAAGAATGTCATAAAATATATTGCTACTAAAGCTCCTCTCCTTTTGAGAGAGGTTGGGGTGAGGCTTTTTGTACTCGTTTTTTTATCTACATACGCTCACGCTCAAATAGAAGTTCATGCTGTTTTAGATTCTAGTAAAATCCGTATTGGTGAGCAAACTCGTTTGGATATTTATTTAAGTTACGATGCTTCAGCTCAAAAAAACATTAACATACAATGGCCTCAAATTGAAGACACGCTTAAAAAAGAAATTGAGGTTTTAAATATTACAAAAATTGATACGACTATACCTGATAAAGCTCGTCCAAATTTTATTCAGCAACATATTCAATTAACCATTACCAGTTTTGATTCGGGATATTATGCGATACCACCTTTTGAATTTATTTTAGATAACGATACGGCCAAGCCACTATTGACTGAAGCGTTATTATTGGAAGTTTGGTCTGTGCCAACTGACACTTCTGCCGCAAAAATAAAAGATATCAAAGCACCGTTTAATGAGCCTTTCGATTGGAAATGGTATTTACCTTATGTATATATTGGCTTGGCTATTTTGGCAGTTATACTAATCATCATTTTAATTGTTAGACGAATTAAGAAAAATAAACCAGTAGAAGTTATTCCTGAAAAACCAAAAACGCCTTCTCACATCACAGCATTTGCATCACTTGAAAAAATTAAAGAAGAAGCCATTTGGAAGGAAAATAAAATCAAAGAATATTATTCTGAAATTACAGATACGATTCGTTTATATATAGAAGAACGTTTTAATATCAATGCCTTAGAATTAACTTCGGATGAAATCATTCATGTGTTTAAATCACAGGTAGTTGATTCGGAAAGTAAAGCGAAGTTATATCAAATATTAACGTTAT
>JAYVDU010000480.1:0-10117 GCA_043749245.1 Bacteroidota bacterium
ATAAACGTTTACTTGATATTGGAATGAGCATTTTGATTTTAATGCTGAGCCCAATATTGTTTTTTATGCAAGAACAAAAAACACATTTTTTTGTCAATACATTTAATGTGTTGTTTGGCTTTTATTCGTGGGTAGGTTATGGAAGAGTGGCCGATAAATCATTACCGGAAATTAAACGTTCTATACTGTCACCTATTTGTTTGTTTGCAAAAGAAGAAGATAATACCAAAATCAAATTAATAAATTTACGATACGCTAAAGATTATAGCATCGAAAAAGATGTCATCATTATTTGGAAATGCTTGAAAAAATTGGGTATTTAGTCTATTTGGTTATTTTAGATAATGAATTCTTTTTTACTTACTAATTTTTTTCCATTAAAAATGTGAATGTAAAATTTCCCTTTGGGATAATGAGACACTTGTAGATCAAACCAAATATCATATTCCCCTTTTTTTACCATCTTTTTATTGGCGTATGTTTGAATTAAATTTCCACCTACATCTTTTAATTCTATTTTAAATGAATCGTCCGTTTCAATTTTATAATTGATGTAACCGAAAATTTTTTCTGGTTTAGTTGGAATATAAGATATCGATGTTCCTTTTTTATAATCTAATTGGTACCAGGGTAATTCTTGCTTTGTAATGTTTGCCACAAATATTCGTAATTTTTCATTAATAGCAGGTATTGAGGCTATAGGCCTCTTATTACTTACACACCAAACAGAAGATTGAATGTCGCTTTCATTAAACGTATTTTTATTACAAAACTGAGATAGTGCTGTTAAATTACTATCCGCCATTTTTCCGATATTAAAATTAGCGTTCTTTTCTGGTGCGTGGTTATTAGCTTGACAGCAATATCCATTAATTGTAAACTCTTTTGATTGATTTCCTGACACAATAAATTTTTGTTCTTTCGTAATTAAAATATCTTGTTCATCATTATTTTTTGAATCAAGTCGCCTTCCTGATTCTAAAATAATAAAAAGCGAATCTTTCGTTTTGTTTATTAGATTAGGCTTCAAGCAATTTCCAGAGTAAGAACCAGTTCCTCTTATTTTAAATGATACAAGGTTTGATTTTGTTGCTTTCTCGAGCGTTGTAAAAGTATGCTTTGCAATTAATACTGAAATTGAAAACATAAAGGTAGTGGTGAATAGTGTTTTCATAATATTTAGATTTTATAGTATAATACTATAAAATCTAAAAAGTGACACCCATCTAAAAATCTACTCTTTTTTTAACTAAGTTGTTCTGCTAATAATTCCATTTCAGTTTTAGCATCTTTATGATTATAAATAATGTTATTCACGGCATTCGTTATCGGCATATACACATTATATTTTTTATTTATTTCGCACACACATTTCACGGCGTAATAACCTTCAGCAACCATATTCATTTCCAATTGGGCATTTTTAACACTGTAGCCTTTTCCAAGCATTGTTCCAAAAGTTCTGTTACGACTGAATTGAGAGTAGGCCGTTACTAATAAATCACCTAAGTATGCTGATGCTTTCGTATCTCGTTCTATAGGATGCACCGCGGCTACAAAACGATCAATTTCTTGTATGGCGTTACTTACCAATACAGATAAAAAATTATCGCCATAACCTAATCCGTGACAGATACCACCTGCAACTGCAATTACATTTTTGAGTACTGCTGATATTTCGGTTCCGTAAATATCGTCACTGCTTGAACATTTGATATATCGGCAACGCATTAAGCTACATAATTCATCAGCTTTAGCAACATCACGAGATGCTATGGTTAAATAAGACAATTTTTCAAGCGCTACTTCTTCTGCGTGACAAGGGCCTGTTATCACACCAATACTATCCAATGGAATTTGAAAAACTGTATTTAAGTATTCGCCAACAATCAAATTATATTCAGGTACAATACCTTTAATGGCAGAAAAAACAGTTTTATGTTTAAACGATTCGGCAGGTATGTTTTTTAAGGTGTCATTTATAAAAGCTGAAGGAACCGCTAATATAATGATATCAGCCTTTTCAATAGTTTCTTGTAAGTTTGATGATAGATTTAATTTGGTTAAGTCGAAACTCACCGAACTTAAATAACGTGGATTATGCTTGTATTTTTTTACAAAATCAACATCTGCTTGATGGCGATAATACCAATTAATAGAATCAGAATTATTACATAATATTTTTACAATAGCGGTTGCCCAACTTCCACTTCCTATAACGGCTATATTTTTATTCATGTTGTTTGTTATTTGAAATTCGTATTTGATAATTATAATTTAATTATCTTTTTAATTACGCATAAACAATCTCTTCATTTTGTATTGGTGGTAATCCCTTTAAACATTGGTAAATCCGAATAAGTGTCACTACATCTTTGATGCAATATGTTTTAATACGTTCAATGTTTTTTTCTTCATAAAATACCTGCGCAATTTGACTTCCATCAATGTCGTCCTTAGGTGATGGAATATTAAAGATGTGTGCTAATAAATTTAGGGAGGTGAAATTTTTTATATCACCAAAACGCCACATCTCCATCGTATCTAAATGCTTAACGTTCCATGGCTTAAAGCCTTGTATTTGTAATAGTTTAGGTAAAGGCAGTTGATTTACTAATAAACGTCTGCATAAAAAAGGGTAATCAAATTCTTTACCATTATGAGCGCACAAAAAATGTTCTTCTTTGTAAAAATGTGTTTGCATTAGCTTTGAAAACTCAATTAAAATATCTTTTTCGTTTTCTCCAGCTATGGCTTTGGTTCTAAATTTACCCTGACTCATAAAACCTAATCCTATACACACAACCTTTGCAAATTCAGCAAAAATGCCGGCTTTTGCGTAATGTTCCTCTGGTGTTGAATCTTTCACATACAACATTTTTTTATCCCACAATTCTTTGGTGGTTTCCGAAAGTTCGCTGTATTGGTATTGTACGGGTGCTGTTTCAATATCAATAAATAAAATGTTTTCAATTTTTATATCGCTCATCGTTTTATGTATTTTTGAAAGGTATAATCCATATTATTTTTTTCGTCTGCAAAGTGTTTTTCTTCCCAAACTAATTCAAATTGATTCATATCAATTTCAGGAAAATAAACATCACCTTCAATAGTTGTATTGACACTGGTTTTATAAAGAGTATCAATTAAATGCATAGATTGCTTGTATATTTCGCCACCACCAATAATAAATACCTCTTGTTCGTTTTGTAAATGAGTAATAGCAGATTCTAAATTTGACTCACTAATTATATCAAATGTTTGATCCGAATTAAAGTTAGAATCTCTGGTAATCACAATATTTTTTCTTCCTGGTAAAGTACGACCTATGGATTGAAACGTTTTGCGCCCCATTACCACTGGGCAACCCATCGTCGTTGTTTTAAAAAACTTTAAATCGGCGGGTAAATGCCATAACAATTGATTATTCTTGCCGATGGCATTATTTAAAGAGGTGGCAACAATAATAGATAGTTTCATTCGTATTTATATATGTGATAAATGTAATTAAATAAAAAAGGGTTCCGAATAAATCAGAACCCTTTTTTTATTCAAATTAAAGTTAATAATTAATTATTGGATAATTAATTTTTTAGTTTCTTTTTTATCGCCAGTTGCAATTTCAACTAAGTAAATACCTTTTGCAAATTCATTACCCGAAATAGAGACAGTATTTAATCCTAATGTTCCATTAACTAATTTTGTACCTATTTTTTTACCCATAAAATCATAAATTGAAATAGATACTTTATCAGTATTAGTTAAAGTATAAGATACCATAAAATCACCATTAGTGGGGTTAGGGAATATATTTAAGCTAATAACATTATTAGTGTTTTCAAAAATACCAGCAGTAGAACATGTTCTTTCAGTCCAACGTTGCGTAAATTCTTGAAAATACTGATTAGCAATTGAGGCATCATGCACAATTACTGTATTTTCATCATTTTTAGTATCGCCTGCAGTACTCCAGTTATGTGATCCTGTTTCAACTAACGGATCTGAAGCTATATTGGATTGATCTATGATCACATATTTGTGATGTAATATCCATGTATGACAATCAACAGCTGCATTAGCCGCACCAACACCATTTTTAATATAATTAAATTGAGCACTAAATCCAGTAGTATCATCTAACAATACTTGTGTAGCTAAGCTATTAGCAGTGGTTTGCGAAGCTATTTTTTGTGCTAAATCCGTACGAGTAATCAACATATTACAAGTATGTATATCAGAATTAGCAGTTCCTAAAGCCTTTAATATTTTAGAATTTGTATTATCTGAAGGACTGAAATATTGCTCAACACGCTTACCACCAACCATGTATTCGTGTGGCGTATTATCTTTTTTAAATTGCCCAAATCTACTTGTTACTACGTTAGCATTAGATGTTACTACCGTATCTCCCCACATTTCATCGAATTCAGCTTTATAACCACGAGCCATACTTTGATCTTGAAAAATAATGACATTATTAGCGTCTGTAGTTAATTGAGAACTTGTCCAGTTTGTAGAGCCCGTCCAAACGATAGAATTTGTTGGGCTATTCACGTCAATTACCACAAATTTATTGTGCATAATGGTATAGTTAGCACCTTGAGGACTTGTAACTAATTTACAAGCTGCGTTTAACGTACTTAATCCTGTTTGAGCAGTAGAGCCATCAGCCACTATACGAACTTTTACGCCACGAGCGGCCGCTGCGTTAACCGCTGAAGTAATACTACTAGAATTATCCCAATTATAAATGGCAATTTCTAATTCGCTTTTTGAGCGGTTGATATAAGCTATCAACGTATCAGCAACCAATCCATTCAAATAGATAGCGTTAGTTCCCGTTGATACAGTATTATCAACTGTTCTATTAAAATATGTTTTAATAATTCCTGTAGAATTTGATTTAGTACAATATGCTTTTATCGAAGAAGAAGCCGTATCAGCTCCGTTAATAGAATATACTTTTGCATAATAGATAGTTGCAGGAGTTAAACCGGCAATAGAACCTAAGTGCGTAATAGCTGAAGTAGCTGATACTGTTGAACTTCCTGTTGCTAAAGTTTGATCTTTACTGTATTTAATATACGAGTTTGATCCTGCAATATTAGTTCCCCATGTTAAATCAAAACTTAATGTAGTCATGTTTGAAATGGTTGGTTGAACAGTTAAATAAATAGAAGAATTATTTACAATATCATTCCCATCACGCAAAATAAATTGATAACCAGAAGTGCAAGTACAGGAAGTTGAGCAAAACTGTGAAGCTATACCTACTAAATTTACTGGAGTATTGGGAATAATAGTTCCTACCAAAGTACTAGTGGTTGCAACTCTAACTAAGCCAACTTGTCCTGCTGCAGTAACGGTATAATTTGTGTTCCCTGCAAAATTACCTCCCCCTGCTGCAAAAGTAGCATTGTTAATTTGAACTAATTCACCTTCTTTTGGTTCATTCACTCCATTGGCAGCTATAACCATAGGTGTTGGCAAAGGTCTGTTAGTACCCAAAACAGTAAACGTTACAGGAGTTACTTCTAAAAGCGCATTATAACAGGTTAAAGTGCCATTTACAATAATAGAGTCTCCTCGGTTTACACCACTTAAATTTGTGCCGTATATTGAGATACCAGCAGTGGCGTCTTGCATATAACGAATATTTCCTAATTCTGAACCGTTTATTACAATTCCTTTAAAGGTGACAGGAGATCCAACTGTAGCTGCTCTGGCAGCAACAATGGTTTGAGCTTTTACTGCCATTGAGCAACCTAAAATTGCAATAGCAGTGATCATTGTTTTTTTCATTTTTTTTTGTTTTTTTAGTTAATGATTGTTTTAATTTTTCATAGTTTTTAAAAATATCATAGTTTTTGTATTGTCTTTGTTAGAACGTTATTTTAAAGCCTATATTACCTCTTCTGCCTTGCCCCATAAACACTCCAGCGTTTGAAGCATTATAATTGTTTGGAGTCACCGATGATCCAAAAGAGCCATCAGTTACATAAGTAGTATTTAATAAATTATTAATTGATGCATTAATGTTTACGATTATTTTTTCTAATTTTATTGTATAACCCGCAAATACATCAAGTAATCCATAACCTGGCATTTTCCAGCCATCTGTTTTTACGATTCTGTAGTCTGTTTTATCAGATCCACTGGGATTTAAGCTAAATTTTGTAGGATCAAATTGTGCGTACATTTTATTAAAATACGTGTATTGTGGCTTTAAATAAAACCCCTTAAATGGTTCTAATCTTAAAGAGCCTCCAATTTGTTGTTGGGGTGAATTTGCTATATGCAAATTTTTAGCATCAAAATTGACTGTATTAGTTAAAGCGCCACCATTATCAAATACATAAGCAGTGCCACTTGAATTCCATTTCCAGTCGGCTAATGAACCAAATCCATTAACCGTAAGCCATTTAGTGGCTGAGTATGAGAAATCTATTTCAACTCCTTTTAACAAGGCATCAACACCTGGTACGTTGTAATATAATAAATTACTAGGTTCTTTTGGATCAGGAGTTGTTGAAGCAAAATCCAAAGGCTTGTTTCCCCAACTAGTTAAATAACCATTTACGTTAACAGCCAACTTTTGATATTTAATACCATAACCTAACTCGGCAGATAATATCAATTGATTTTTTACATTTTGTAATTCAGTCCCGCTTTTATCGAATACATTACTATAGCGAGGAGCAAGGTTTAAACAACCTGCATTAATAAAAACATTATGATGATCATTTAATTTATAATTTGCCCCACCCTTAATAGTATAGCCATAATAGTATTTAACTTCAGTTGTATTTGTTCTTGCTTGAGCTGATTTATTGTTATATGTTTGATAGTTTGCCCCGATATTATGAGTTATACTATTTATATCTTTAAATGTAACACTACCATCAGTATTATAGGTTACTGCATTAGCAACATTTGATGGATTTGACAATACACCACTATTTGTCCCATCTGTATAAAGTGTGTCTCCATTACCTACGGCATTATGAACAATATTATTTTTACTAATTACTATATCTTTTTTCCCAAAATAGTTAATGTTTTGCATACTGGTTTGATTTCCAGTCAAAGTTAAAAAGGTTGACCATCTATCTTTCTTATATTCTAATTGTGTAAATAAACCTAACCATGTAACTTTACTTTGATAATAATAATTTATTTTATCTCCAATATGTTTCACATAAGCCATTTTATCTGTTGCTATATATGGGTTTGGCCCTAGGCTAAAATCCTTTCCGCTTGGTTGTTGCACAAAATCTGCACCTAATAAGTTATAAGGAGTTTGATAATGCTCACCACTATAATAACGAGCATCTATTCCTGCTGTAAAATGAAATGCTTTATTTATCTGATATTTTAAGGTTGAAAGTGTTCCAATCCAATTATGGTTATTAATAGAAGAATAAATATAGTTTGACGTCATTCTTTCTCCAGGAGATAAAATACTATAGGCAGAAGTTGAATTATCATTATAAATTTTTTGTAGATCAAGTTGCCCGTCTGTTTTATTATTAGTATTAAATGGATTTGAAATATTTGTTCCACCTCCTCGCCCAATCGAAAGGTATAAAACATTTGAATACGTTAGCTTTTCGTTAATCGTTAAAAAATAGGATAAATTAAACAAAGGTTTATGAAAATAATTGACGCGCGTATTTATAACTTTACCATTAACATACCCCCAATCTGGGTTAAATTGTAAGCCCCTAGTTCCAATGTCTGGAGTTGTATATGCAGTTGTATTATAAAATGAACTTGTATTGATTCCTTGCTTTTCAGAAAAATCTTTGTCATAGTAAGACATATTAATCAAAGTAGCTTTTTGGGCATGAGATTGAGGAGCACCATTAATACCTAGTACTAGTAAATTACGATGATTAATTCTATAACTTATTTTAGCAAAGTAGGACCATGCTGATTGACTAGTTTGATTTACCCAACCATCTCCTTTTGTATAACTGCCTGCCAAGGTCACTCCGAATTTGTTTTTTATAATGCCTGAGTTATAACCAATTGCAAAGCGTTCGTAAGCATTACTTGCCCAGTCTTTTTTTACTACAAAAAAACGTTTTTCATCAATAGATGAAGTAATGATATTCATAGTTCCGCCAGCAGATGGTAATGCCAAACGGGATGCACCAAGCCCCCTTTGAACTTGCATCGTTTTTGTCACTTCAGATAAACCAGCCCAATTACTCCAATACACTTGTCCGTTTTCCATATCATTTACAGGTACACCATCTACTAATACGCCTACATTATTTTGACTAAATCCTCTAATATTTACGCGAGCATCACCTGCACCCCCACCTG
Organism: Bacteroidota bacterium; assembly: GCA_043749245.1. GTDB lineage: Bacteria > Bacteroidota > Bacteroidia > B-17B0 > Aurantibacillaceae > UBA4416. The sequence goes on from JAYVDU010000480.1 coordinate 8,332, forward strand.
ATTGGGTAGCATAGACACCAGGAGTAGAGTTTAATAACATTGGTATATCACGCGCACCTAATTCTTCTTGGATTTGTTTTGCTGAAATATTTGAAATTGCAACAGGGGTTTCCCTTATTTTAGCAATATCAGCTACAATTTCCACCTCATTTAAGACCAAATCAGCAGATAGAGCTACATTTAATAATACAACATTATTATTTACCGTTACTTTTTTAATATGTTGTTTATATCCTAAGTATGAAATAGTAAATGTATAAGCGCCATTTTTAAGTTTTAATACATAATTTCCGTCTAAATCTGTTTGAGTTCCTTTACCAGACACGTAACTAATGGTTGCACCTATAATAGGTTCATTGGTAACATCATCTTTAATAATACCTTTCACGTAGTGTAAACTATCCGTTTGAGCACTAGCAGAATTTATTAGGCAAATGAAAAATAGACTAAAGGAAATAATAAATTTTATCATAGTTTGTTGTTGAATGTTTATTATTTTACAAAAAAAAGAAGAGTAGTATGAGTACTCTTCTTTTTTTAATCTGTGTTAAAATTAATTTTTAATAAAACGGGTAATACTTGTTAAACCAGTTGTATGTTTCATTTGAACAAAATATACACCCTTAGTTAACTGATCAATAGTAATGTTGAAATTATTTTTAGGTTGCGCTAATTCTTCTTGTTTAATAACACTACCTGTTAAAGAAACCAAAGTATAAGATTTTATTAATTCACTTGAAGAAATAGTAACTTTAGAATTGTCTCCTGTTGGATTTGGATATACAGAAGAAACGATATTATTTGTTAATTCATGTATACCTACAGGTTTACAATTGCAAGTGTGAGAGCCTAATTTGTTCCATGCAGCTAATGTATCAGCTTTAACAACTGGTTTAGCAATAGTATCATATTCAGCTAAAGCGATAAAAGAAGCAGGGTTGGTTTTAATGCCTGTTTGAACTGAAGCTTTACGAACCATCATATATCCTTTTGTAATCCATGTTCCCATACCTGTTCCTCCAGTATAAGGTGCTATTGTGCTCCAAGCTGAAGCTTTACCTGTACTAGATGCCATATAATCAGTAAAACGACCAAATAAATCAACAATAACAGCTGATCCCCCTACTTTTTTCTCTAGAGTTAATGCATCACTTCCTTTAAAGTACATTGGATCTCCTATCGTAGAACCATAAGTACCATAAATATTCGTTAATTGATTAGCGTGAGCTCTTAATGCTGGATCACAAATAGCACCCGCGTTTGAAGAAGTAACCGTATACTCACGATTACATAAAACCCATGTACCATAAGCAGGAATAGTTCCTTTTATCCATACTGTATCATTAAAGCTAGGGAACGCTGGTATTGGTCCAGAAACATTTCCAGTAGATGTAGGTGTTTTGTAACGAGCTATGTAATACACATTGGTCATAACAATAGCGGCATTTGTTGGATTATAGATTTCAATGCATTTATTATTTGCTCCCATGGAAACATATTTAGAGATAAATAAGTCCGAGCAATTTTGCGCTTTACCTGCTAAAGCCACTGTCACTAATGATAAACTTAGTAAAATTTTTTTCATTTTTTTGGGGGTTTAAATGTTTTTTAGTTTTTGTAAGTGGTTTAAGGCGGTTATAACCAGAACGGCTATCCTCTTATAGGGTGATCACTTACTTTTCGGAAACAAAAATAAACTAAAATAGTTTTGTAACAAGCGATTGTGAATAAAATTGACATTTAGTTAATCATTATTTAACAATTAATGTTGCATTACCCCTGAAAT
>JAYVDU010000481.1:0-10087 GCA_043749245.1 Bacteroidota bacterium
GTGATACAAACCGTATTTAATGTTGACATTAGTTTAGTGAAAGAACTGCAACCTGGTAGCGCCGTTATTATTAAAAAAGATGGCACTATTACTCAACAAGAAATTATAGAACCATTAGAAAGAAAAGCCTGTTCGTTTGAACGCATTTATTTTAGCAGAGGAAACGATGCCGACATTTACAAAGAGCGTCAACAATTAGGACGTTATTTAGTGCCTCAACTATTAAAAGCCATTGACTACGATTTAGAAAACACGGTATTTAGTTATATTCCAAATACGGCTGAAGTCGCATTTGGCGGATTTGTAGAAGGTATTGACGAACATATTAATAAACAAAAAGCGACCGATATTTTAAAATTAGGAGCTCATGTTTCCGAACCTGCACTTAGTAAAATTTTAGAAAGACATCCACGTATTCACAAAGTAGTTATAAAAGATGCAAAACAGCGCACCTTTATAACTGCCGATGAAAGCAGAGATAGCTTAGTGAACTTAGTGTATGATATTACTTACGAAACAGTCAAAAAAGATGTAGATACTTTAGTGATATTGGATGATAGCATTGTACGTGGAACTACGCTTAAACAAAGCATTTTAAGAATATTGGATAGATTACATCCTAAAAAAATTATTATCATTTCTTCAGCACCTCAAATACGTTACCCCGATTGTTATGGTATTGATATGGCTGTATTAAGTAAATTTATTGCCTTTGATGCAGCTATTCATTTAATCAAAGAAACAGGGAAAGAAAACTTGTTGAAGAATTTATACGAAAAAGCAAAGGCTGAATTATTAAAACCAAAAGAAGAACAAATTAATATTGTTCAGGAAATTTACCGCACGTTTACAAACGAAGAAATTTCTCAAAAAATTGGAGAGTTATTGCGCCCAGCTGATTTAAAAGCCGATTTGCAAATTATTTACCAAACGATTGAAGGCTTACATCAATCTTGCCCTGACAACCTAGGTGATTGGTACTTTACGGGTAACTACCCAACCCCGGGTGGAACCAGAGTTGCTAATAAAGCCTTTGTAAATTACATGGAAGGCAAAAACGAAAGAGCTTATTAGGAAGTTGTTTTAAGATAAGACAAAAACTAAATGACATTACAATATAAAATGGGAATGGGATTGATGCGCGAAACAATGACACTTAGAACTGTGTACCTGGTGCGCCAAACGAAAATACACAACTCCTTACGCAATTTATTAAAGAGCTAACAGGATGTTTTATCATTATACTTTTTCGTTACCTGCATGTAAGAAATGGATTACTAATGCTTTGTTGGCTACAATGTCATTGTGTTCATTATTATATTATTAGTTAATTTACTTTTAGTAAATACACTATTTTGTTTAACCTATTTTTAATTTCATTTAAACAAAATATCTTAAGCTTTGTTTTTACATTGAGAACGGAATACCTAAAGCCAATAGACTAGGAAAAATGATAAATAATTAATTATGGAACATTTAAAAATCGCAACCGACAATTACGTTGCGTTTACTTTTTTTATCGGAACAATGGTAATGACGGCCACATCAGTTTTTTTCTTTTTTGAATTAAACAATACGTTCAAGAAATGGAGAACCTATGTTTTTTTATAAAATATCCCATCCTTTTAACTTTAAGTAAATCATGAGACATGAAAAAAGTTCAAGATACTATTTACGACTTTGTATTTATTGGCTTGGGTGCAAGTAATAGTCTTATTTTGCTTTCTTTGATAAAAAAAGGGTTATTAATAAATAAAAGAGCAGCTGTTTTTGAAATCGATAGCAAAACTCGAAATGATAAAACATATTGTTTTTGGGCTAACCACAATGAATCGGTAGTTGCAGAGCTTGCCCCTATAATTTCGCATCGTTTCAATGCTATTCAAGTTTGTCAGTCTACCTCGCAAAACATTGAGGCAAAGCCATATCATTATATACGCAGTATTGATTTGTACAGCCATACACTTCAAATACTTACCAAAGAAAATATAGAAATTAAAAGAATATCTGTAAATCAAATCACTTGCGAAAATGAAGTTTACACTATTCACAGTGATAGCGAAACATACAAGGGGTATTATATTTTCGATAGCCGGCCTCCCAACCTAACTACACTCGATAAAAAGCAAATTCATCTTCATCAATCCTTTTATGGTTTGCACATCAAGTGTGAAAACGATGTGTTTAAAGAAAATACTTTTGAGATGATGAACTTCAATGTAGATCAAAATGACTATACACAATTTGTATACGTTATTCCTTTTTCTTCTAACGAGGCATTAGTTGAACTTACACGTTTTGGGAAAGTTAAAATTGATATATTGTATGCTGCGGGCGTATTAAATAATTTCATCACTAGGGATTTTGGTAATTTCAAAATTTTGGCAGATGAGTCGGGATGTATTCCTATGACTACTTTTATCAATCCATCTAGTTCGTCCAAAGGTATTTTGCATACAGGTGCAAATGCAAACTTAATAAAACCAAGTACGGGATACGGTTTTAAAAAAATGCACTCATTTGCTCAACTTGTCTCCGAGCGAGTTGAATCAAATAAGTTTGAGAATTTTAATGAAATTGCACTTGATTCGAAAAAACGATTCAAATTTTACGATAAACTTCTTTTAATGATTTTGATGTATTGGCCATCAAAAGGAAAGTTGATATTCACTAAATTATTTAAAAAGCAATCAGTTCTTACTGTATTTTCTTTTTTGGATGAACAATCATCATTTCTGCAGGAGCTTAAAATCTTTTCTTCGTTACCTATAATAATATTTTTAAAAGCACTATTTCTGAATTTTAAAAGAGAGTGTCAGCTTCGTTATATTTTCGCTTTTTTAGTATTAATTATTTATTTATTTTTAAGTAATTTGAACTATCAGTTTGCTGAATATTTTAGTTATGCTGTATTAATTATTGGGCTCCTGTTAATTGGTATTCCCCATGGTGCTTTAGATCACATGATTTTAAAAAATAAAAGTAGTTCTTTATTCCTATTTATTTTTAAATATATATTGTTAATTGGTTTACATTTTGTTTTTTGGCAATTTTTTCCATTAATAACACTTATTATCTTTATTACCTACTCTTCCTTTCACTTCGGAGAATCTGAGTTGATAGAAATAAATAAAAAAATAGATACATCAGGGGCATATTTCAAGGCGTTTTTAATGGGTTTAAGTATTCTATTCTTTATTATTTTCACTCATCGAGAAGAATCTCTTCATATTGTTTCCAATTTTATAACTGTTACCAAGGTCAATAATTCTAAATTAAATTTTGTTTTTATATCGAAGATTGTAGCAATTTTATCTATTATTTATATTTTAATACAAAGTTTTACTTCAAAAAAGTGGTCATATGGTGGTTTGATATTTTTATTGGTTTTAGGTGTCAAACTCCCACTAATTTTAGCCTTCAGTTTATACTTTATTTTTCAACATAGCTCAAATGCTTGGCAGCACCTTAAACTTGGACTTAATCTGAATTCAATACAGTTGTATAAAAAATCTTTATTTTATACTCTTGGCGCTGTAGTCATATTTCTTTTTGGCGCTATTTATGCAAAAGAAGTTATTAGTATTAATGGACTACTTGCAAATTTTTTCATTTTTATCGCATGTATTAGTTTTCCGCATTTCCTTTTGATGCATTTTTTTTACAAGACTAAAATTAAATAAAATATTAGATATTTTTAAAATGTGTTATTCGTATTTCGGAAGACTGAAAGCGGTATGGTCTAAATCACCTAAAGTGTTTGATTTTAGTTTAGAAGAAAGTCATAGACTTCCATCACAATATATTGAACTTGCCACAGTGACAAATACTTTAAGATATGAACAGTTGGACTAAAAATGTAGTACATAATCGAACCTAAAAAATTACGGGTCGTTTCTAATAATTCGGAAAGATAACAAAGCATTTGCAAACATTGGCGCTTCCGCGAATGACTCCCAATAGCTATCGTGATATTTTCGCTTTGCAAATGTCCATAAAGCATTTAGCTTTGTTAGTAATATTTGGCCAGAAAGAGTTTCAAATCTTAAACGGTATTAAGCTCGAAAACATTAGTGATGAGCACATCAGGCATATAATAAAATAACAGACGCCATTAAATGTAATATTTCTTCTTTCAAATTCCACATTCATTATCCCGAATGGTGGGACGATAAAATTGAACATGGTGATACATATTTGTTTTGGGACAAGTATACTGGTTCATTTCGTATTACACCAACGACAATATACTCTCAAAATTTCTCTATAGACCAGTTTTTACAAAGTAAGTTTAAAGAGCATACTAAAAAAAATCCGAAGACGAAATAGAAGGGGCTCTTGAAGAAGCGGACAATATACTTAATAGCTTGACAATATAAACTGAAAGATAAATTTGTCAAACGCTGATATAAGCTGTTTATGCTGGGTTCAATTTCTTGAAATCGCAATTTCCTGCATCAAGTTTTTAAACTTCCCGAAATTTATTTCAGTCCACTTAAACTTCCGCCCTTAGCAAAGAGTTTATCCACGCGTTTTTCTATTTCAGGAATAAGCTCCAAAACTGGCGCATGATGCGGTTTGATACGTGCATCAATAATTATATTATCGCAACTAAAATGTTTGTATTCGGTTATTGGATTTATGCCGTAAATATCATGGCTTGGATTAGAGCGTGTAAAGGTTACCCATAACCAATTTTTTAAAGTAGCAGCTGTAAAGCTTGCATCGTCAACAACCACTATCATTGGGAAGCCTGATAAATCAATATTTTTTTGTTTCACTTCTTCGTTAAACTGATCGAATTCATGCTTTGCTTTTTCGTAAGTTTCAAATTTAGATGCTTGTAAAACTAAAACACCCGGCAACGCCACTTGACCATTTACAAAGGTTTTCAGGTCATTAAACTTACTATCTATTATATGACCTAAATTTCTTAATTTTTCGCCATAAGCCGCTACCACTAATTTGCTACCGCTATTTAATCCAGTACCACTATAATCTAACGTATCGATGCTTGTGTTGGTGTAAAAGTGTAAATCACGTTTTAAATTGAGACGCTCCAAAATATATTGATAAAATTCTGATTCGTTGTGAGTGCTTAATTTATTGGTATCATCGGAGGTGATGAATAAATATTTTGCTAAACTTAATTGTCCTTTACCTAAAATATGGTTAGCAATCGTTAACAATTCTGCTGGTTGTTTTGTTTGACTATAAGGCGTATAGCGCTCGCTACCAATGGCTAATAGCAAGGGATGCACGCCAGCGGCATCAACCGCATGTACTTCTTTTACACCAGGCAATTCAAATTTAATGGCATCACCTGTAATTTCGTGAATCAATTGTCCGAAACTTGTATCCTCCTGTGGCGGCCTGCCAACCACTGTAAATGGCCATATAGCATCTTGTCGGTGATACACTTTATGCACACGCATCAGAGGGAATGAATGCTTTAAACTATAGTATCCTAAATGGTCTCCAAATGGGCCTTCTGGCTTGGTTTCGTTAGGATATACTTCTCCGGTAATCACAAAATCTGCATCGGTGCTTACACAAAAACCATCTACGTAAGTATAACCAAATCGTTTGTTTCCTAAAGCACCTGCAAAGGTTAATTCACTTAAACCTTCTGGTAAAGGCATAACAGCTGCTAAACTATGGCTTGGCGGGCCACCAACAAATACAGATACTTTTAGGGGTTTACCTAATTGGTTAGCCTTACTTTGGTGCACACCAATACCACGATGTAATTGATAATGCAATCCAATTTCCTTATTCAATTCATAATCGTTACCAGATAATTGGATGCGATACATACCTAAATTAGAATTCATAACTCCCGGCTTATCCATGTCTTCACTGTAAACCTGCGGTAAGGTTACAAAGGCACCACCATCCATATTCCAATGTTTTATCAAGGGTAACTTATCAATGGTAGTTTCTTTGAATAAAACGGGCTTAGATAAAGGATTTTTTTTAGGCAAAGCAGATAACGCTGTTGCTGAAATATTTAAATATTTAAAAGGATTTTTTAGTGCTTTTAGTGGGTTGTTTTTTATATCAATAAGCATTTGCATTTTAGAAAGTGTATCTCTAAACATAAACTTACTTCTATCAAGTGTGCCAAAAATATTGGAAGCACATTTAAACTCACAGCCCTTTACATTTTCATACAATAAGGCGGGTCCGCCCATTTGGTAAACTCTTAGATGAATTGAGGCCATTTCCAAATGCGGATCAACCTCTTCAGTTATTCTAATAAGATGACGATGTTTTTCTAAATCATCTAAACAAGCTTTTAAACTATTATATCCCATAATTGATAAACAAATGTAAGACAAGAAAGTTATGTTTTCTAAATTGTTTTTTGTAATTTTCATTTACCTTATAATTTGTTTTTTGATGAGATCAATTCCCCAAATAGAAATAAAAAAGCCTTGTCACGAAAAATGGGAGACGATGAAGTCTAACGAAAAAGGGCGTTTCTGCACCAGTTGCCAAACTATTGTTAATGATTTCACGACTAAAACACCAGAAGAGATTTCCAGTATTTTAAGTGCCACTTCAAATCAACATACCTGTGGGCATTTTAATAGATGGGATGTAAAAACAGATAATAAAATAGACAATCTTATTTGGAAATTAAACACAAAAGGATTTCGTTACGCTACCTTATTATTTATGAGTATATTGATATTAGTGGGTTGTAGGTCCAGGAAAGGGAGGGTGAAGTATACAAATGGTTCAATACATGACAACGCAAATTCTAAAGTTGAAATTCATAAATAATCTCTAACTATCAAAAAATAGTATTTAATAATGTTATGTCGATGAACTTACCACAACAAAATAAACTCATTGCTACGCTTTGGTTCGAAGCATTTAACGAACATAATTTAGAAAAATTACTCACGGTATATAATGAAAATGCCGAACATTTTAGTCCGAAATTAAAAGTCCGTTTACCCGAAACCCAAGGCTTAATAAAAGGTAAATCGGCTCTTAGAAGCTGGTGGCAAGATGCTTTCGAGCGATTACCTACATTGAATTATGAAGTAAAAAAACTAACGGCCGACGACGAGCAAGTATTTATGGAATATATAAGGCACGTAGAGGGAGAAGATGATTTATTGGTAGGAGAAGTATTAGAAATAAAAAACGGATTGATTGTATTTTCGCGAGTGTATCATGGGTAATTTAGTGTGCGCTACTTTTTTTCATCTTTTCGCTAAAAAATTGCATAATAATTCAAAATTAAAAAAAATGAACAGGCTGTAAAATTTGCTAATATTATTTTCCACATTCTTTCTGTTGGATTTAATTTGTGACAGCATGGCCGTAAAAAGATAAGGCGACTATTATTGGGTATTTTTTATGCTTTTGATTTTCGAAAAGCCTCGTTATCAAGCACCATAATTATAAATTCATTTGAATCTTGAAATTCAAATTTGTTTATATATGTAGTTGAAAGGTATCTTTATTATAAAATAACTGAGTAAGACAAAACAATTAAATACCTATACCGATTATACACACATCATCTACCTGTTCATTAGTTTGTTTCCAATTAATAAAAGCCTCATTGATGCAGGCTTTTTGATCAATTACATCTAAGGTAACATTATTAATTAGTAGCTTTGCAAGCTGTTTATATTTGAATTTTTTACCTTTTTCTCCGCCAAATTGATCCGCATAACCGTCTGTAAATAAATATAAAAAGTCACCTTTTTGTAATTGAATAGTATGATTTGTAAAATCTTTTATATTCTCACCAAAACCAATTGGTTGTTTATCTGGTTTTAATTCATAAATTAAATAATCATTATTCAGATCAGGATAAGGTATAAATAAAGGATTTTCATTGATTTCCAACATTTTTTTTTGTTTACTTATTATCCAAAGTGGATTATTGGCACCTGCATAGGATAGCAATTGCGTTTGTAAATTTAAGGTGCAAAAAGCAATATCCATCCCATCTTTAATATGTGATTTGTTTTCGTTTTGTCTTAAAAAAACTTGCAGTTCTTTATTCAAAAAATCTAACGTATGACTTGGTAAGTTTATGTTTTTTTCCTTGAGTGATTGCCGTAAAATTGTATATCCAATAATACTCATAAATGCGCCTGGAACCCCGTGTCCTGTGCAATCTGCAAGTGCAATAGCTATCGTATTTTGATTGATAGTATCTTTTATACGTTCTATAAAATAAAAATCACCACTCACAATATCTTTAGGGTTAAATAAAATAAACGAATTTGGTAAATATTTTTTTACTTCTGCCTCAGGGGTTAAAATAACATCCTGTATATTTTTAGAGTAATTTATGCTATCTGTAATATCTTTATTTTTTTCTTCAATTTCTTTATTTTTTTTTGTTATTTCATTATTAGCTTTTTGTTTGTCGATAAAACTTTTTATTGCAAACGCTAGTAATATCAATAAAATAAATGATGCAACAATAATTATATTTTTAATTTGTTTTTGTTTCTCTAGTTCCGAAAATGCAATTTTTTTTTCGAGCAGTATTAATTGATCTTCTTTTTGTTTTTGATATTCAAATTCGCGCGAAGCAATTTTTATATATTTTTCTTCATTAATAAAAGAATCTTTTAATTGAATATATTTTTTAAAATAAAAATAAGCTTTTTCAGTATTATTCAATTTGTCATGTACTTTATATAAATTATAATAGCTATCTTTTACTAAATCTATCACGCCTACTTTAGTTGCCTTATTCATTAGTTGTTCACTATATTCTTTCGATTTGGTAATTTCCCCTATATCGTAATATGCTAATGATAAGACGTTATAATTATCGAGTTCTCCTCTTAAATATTTTATCTCTTTACAAATCGCTAAAGATTTATTTAAAAACAGAATGGCTTCATTTGTTTCTTTTAAGGCAATTAAAATGCTTGATTTGTTTATTAACGCTGTCGCCATAGCTCTTTTATCTGATATTTTTTCAGAAAGCGTAATAGCTCTATCGTTATATAAAATTGCTGTTTCATATTTTTTATCTTTTGCGTAAGCATTACCCATATCTATAAAAATACCTGCCTGCTCGAATAGCATTTTTTTCTCTAAAGCAATTTTATATGCTTTTTTTAAATATAGTATAGATTTTTTGTTTTCGGATATGCCATAATAAGCAATTCCTAAACCGTTATTTGCTAATAAAATATTGATGGTGTCGTTTGTTTTTTCTGCTAAATTCAAAACTAAAAAATTGTATTCTAATGCTTTAGAATAATCTCCTTGTGAATTAAATATTAATGAATGGTTGTAATATGCCGAAATAATGCTGGAAGTATCTTTTAATATAATACTAATTTCTAAATTTTTTTTGTAATTTTTTTCAGCATTTTTATAGTTACCTAAATTAAATTCGGTAGCTCCCAATAAATTATATTCTTTTTGAAGTAGTACGATATCGCTTTTTGATGCGGGCGTATTAATGGCTAATTCTAACTCTTTTTTTGCTAATTCAAAATCTGCTGAAAAGTAATATGCACGGGATAATGCATACATTGAATGAACTAATCCTGCTTTGTAATTTATTTGGATAGATTTATTTTTGGCAAGTGTAGCATATTTTAAAGCACTATCATTATTAAGCAACGAATACGATTTACTTAACAAAATATAACGATTAATTTTTGCTGTATCAGTTAATTTTTTATTTTGAATTTCATAAAGAAGATTACTAATAATTTTAGTTTCTTGCCCATGCAAACCTCTGGTAATTAATAAGAAAAACAATATCCTTAATTTCATAAGTTTTTTTAGTGTTTTATTAAAATAAAATAACTAGCATATAAATTTTTGTAGTAATTAAGTACCAAGTAATTAAATGTTTATGATTTTATGAAGCAAAATTGTTTTTAATGAAATATTTTATTAGTATAAATTTATTGTTTTAAATATTTAAATACAACCATCAATTGTTTTAGGCTGATATTAAGTCATTAGCGTTCGAACTAAAATTACAATAAAAGTGAGTTACTAACAAGTAGTAATCACCTTTTTTTATGGAGTTTTGTTTTTTTGCCAATCAAACTCTATATTTTACTGAAAGTAAATTTTA
>JAYVDU010000482.1:0-3063 GCA_043749245.1 Bacteroidota bacterium
TACCGTTTCGGTGAGATTTTATTAAAGTTACTTTAAGTTTGTTTTTTAACACAAAGAAATGGAGAGAAAAAGAGTCCACAGAGTTACTTTTAATAACTATTCTGTGAACTCTAAAAACTCCAAGCCTCTGTGTTGAATATAAGAACAGCCGAACACGGAGGGCTCAGCGTAAACAGAATTGCTAAAGAATTAGTATTTACTTTTATTTTAAATAAATATAAAACCATGAAAAAAACAATTACATCATTAGCAATTTTATTTTGCTTAAGTACAAACGCTCAAAGTGTTTGGACTCAAATGACTGCGCCTTCCACTCCCTTCTCTGCAAGAAATGCGAGTGCTGGATTTTCAATTGGCACCAAAGGTTATTTTGGTTTAGGCGGTGATGCCACCAGTGAAACAAAAGATTTTTACGAATATAATTCTATTACAGATTCGTGGATTAAGAAGGCGGATTTTGGAGGTGGAAAACGTCAAGCGCCAGTAAGTTTCTCCATTGGAGGAAAGGGCTAAGTAGGTCTTGGCGATTCTTCTGGTGTTGCGAATAATGATTTTTGGGAATATGATCCAGCTACCAATATTTGGACAAAAAAAGCAGATTTTCCAGGTGGCGTAAGAACAACTTTAATCGGTTTTTCTATAGGAAATAAAGGATACGTTGGTTTAGGTGATGATGGCACTGGTGTTTTAAAAAAGGATTTTTATGAATATGATCCTATAGCAAATACTTGGACGCCAAAAGCAAATTTCGGAGGAACAGCTCGCTCTGATGCTAATGGTTTTTCTATAGGAAATAAAGGGTATGTTGGTGTGGGAGATGATGGAACAGTGCCATTGAAAAAGGATTTTTGGCAGTACAATCCGTCTGCAAATACTTGGATACAAAAAACTGATTTTGGTGGAGGGAAACGAACCACTGCTACAGGATTTTCACTAAATAATAAAGGATATATAGGTGCTGGTGATGATGGCGCTGCATTACATAATGATTTTTGGGAATATGACACACTCACTAATGCGTGGACTGCAATTATCGCTTTTCCTGGCATAAAACGAAGCGATATGGTTGGCTTTGCTATTGCCGCTAATGCATACGTAGGAAACGGCAATACTTGTGCGGCTGCATGTTACGTTAACGACTGGTATAAATATGGATCTACATCAACTGGGATTAATAGTAATGAAAAATTAAAGGCTCTTGTTAATCTCTTTCCTAATCCTTCTAATGGAAATATAGTTGTTGAATATCAGGCTCTAAACAATGAGTCTGCTTCCTTAATTATTATTGATGCATTAGGTAATAAATTAAGTACTCATCAGTTATCTTCTACTAATAATAGCATTTCTATTGATGCAACAAATTTAGGTAATGGTGTTTATTATTACGAAGTCCAAAGTGCTAGTAATATTATTTCAACACAAAAATTAATTATTCTAAAGTAAAAACAAAAATTACATAAATACTATATTGGCACGCTTGTATAGCGTGCCAATATTACGCTCTCATGTTATACCAAATGAAATGATAAAAGGATTTATCCAACTATTTGATAGCTTTATTCTATATACAAAGCCAAATTTTAACAAGGAATAATGGCAATTAGTTGAGAAGATAATGGAAACTGAATTAAACTGTCAAAGTTAAATGATGAGTACATGAATTTTTCTCTCACTCAATAAATGGATTTTAAGTCTAGTCCCTTTGTAACACCTAAAAAAAAATAAAAATTACTCCAATTCGTATCTTTTTCCCAACCTCAACATTATACTAACACAAATCTGTTTAAAACATCGCTTATGATTTAAATTATACACTCTATTCTAACCTAATTTCGTGTAATTAAAATCTAAGCCTTATGTTATCATTCATTCTTCAAATTACCAATACGGTTGCCACTACAGTAGCAGAAACTTTAGCTGCACAACCTGCTGTAACAGGCATACAAACAGTGGCAGATTTGCCACCAACCGAAATATCCCTGTTTGAAATGATCTCCAAAGGAGGTATCATCATGATCCCCTTAGCAATCTTATTGGTGTTGGCAATCTACATCATGGTAGAAAGAATCTTAATTATTTCTAAGGCATCTAAGAAAAATGCCACCTTATTACCGAGTATTAAGGATATGATTAATAATGGTAATTTAGCCAATGCCCGCGCGCTTTGCAAAAGCGTTAATACACCCGAATCAATTATGTTAGAGCAAGGGATCTCTCGTATAGGGCAAAATATAGCTGAAATCAGAGAAGCAATGGACAAATCAGCTAACGCAGAATTAACTCACCTCGAAAAAAACTTAAGTGTTTTAAATGTTACAGGACGCATTGCCCCTATGTTTGGTTTCATTGGAACTATTATTGGTGTTATTCATATTTTTTACCGTATTAAATTAGCAGGGACTGTTGATATTGAAACGGTATCTGATGGTTTGTATCAAAAAATGATTAGCTCGGGCGGTGGTTTAGTTGTAGGTGTAATAGCCTTTATTGGCTTCCAATGGCTCTCGACTCGTGTTGATAGACTAGCGCACCGCATGGAAGAATCACAAATTGCATTTTTAGATATTTTAAACGAACCGTCTAAATAATTTTAAAATATAAATGTTGAATTTTAAATTCATTCAACAGTTAACATTCATTATTCAAAATTTTAAAAATGGCACGACTACGCAAAAGAGGACACAGAGAAGCCGAAGTAAGCACGGATTCGCTTAGCGACATTATGTTTTTTTTAATGTTGTTCTTCTTGATATTATCAACCATGGTAAGTCCTAATGCCATGAAGGTAAATTTACCGAGCTCCGCTAACAAACGTCAAATAGACAGCAAAGACCCTATTCATTTAGCCGTTACCAAGGATCATAAATATTATATTGATAGCAAAGAAGTTCCTTACTCCGATTTAGAAGCAGCACTTATCGCTAAGATCAACGGACGAGCCGAGCCAACCGTTGTGATACATGTAGATAAAGATTTATTATATCAGGATTTTATTGACGTGATGCAACTAGGCGATCGCTTAAAATGTAAGATGATTGCGGCAACACAACCTTCAAACGGTAA
>JAYVDU010000483.1:0-3048 GCA_043749245.1 Bacteroidota bacterium
CAAATGTAACTTCGCCCAGGACTATGCTAAATCCGTTAACGGTAAGGATATTGACCCTAATAGTATCGTATTTGTAGCCAAATTAGAGAAAGAACGCAAGTATAAAGGCGTAGATAATGAGGTTTTAGAGGGTAATAAGAAAAAAGGACAGTTAAAAGACGGTGATAATAGGCATGTGCATGTCATTGTAGCTCGTAAAACGTTGAATGGTAGGAAAATAAGCCCCCTTACCCATCATATTAATACAACTAAAGGCACTGTTAAAGGTGGTTTCAGCCAAAATGGATTGAAACAGAACATCGAAGAAAGCTTTGATAAATCCTTCAAATACGAAAGAGCTATTGAAGAGAAATTTAGTTTTAACGCTTTAACCGAAGAGCAGAAAACAGCGAAAAAACAAGAGGTTAAAGCGGTAGAAATAGAGCGAAAACGCCCTTTTAGGGGGCTATCATTCTAAATATATTAGTTTTCGACCGAAATATATACTCACATTGGATATACTTGATAAGTATATAAGGATGAAAAAAACATCCTTATATTGACGCTTAACTTAATAATAATATGAAAAAAATCAAGCTCTTACTAACCTTATTTGTTTCGACACATTCAATAATGTGCGGACAGAAAAAAAATGATTTTATAATTCAATCAGGATATGCACAAGCCAGTCAATCATTAAATAGACTTAACATTTTCCAAACATCTTATTGGAGTCAGAACATTCATAATGCCTTCGGCAATTTTGAATATTATAGAAACTTCGATAAATCATCTTCTTTAGGTTTGGGAATTCAAATTGTTGAAAAAGGATTTAGAAACGATTACGTTTCTAAACTCCCAGCATATGAATTACACCAAAGATATTTTTTTAAATTTAATTATTTAGAAATACCTTTAATGTATCGCTTTACTCACAAATTATTCTTTTTTAATATTGGTGTACTTGGTTCTTATTTAATAAAATCTGCGCAAGGATCTTCATATGAAAGACGTTACGCTGATGGCAGAATTCAATACAGTGCTGGTACAAGTTACAATCCAAAAGTATTTAAAAAATGGGATATTGGTATAATTGCAAGATTAGGAATGAACATAAATGAAAAATTAGCTTTTAATTTTTCATTTACTCGTGGGTTTTTAAGACCATACATTTATAATTCTGGCGAATTAAATTACAATGAAGTTTTCTTAGTAGGTCTTAGTTATAAAATTAATTAAATGAAAAAGTATTATACAATAATAATTGTTTTAGCATTTTTAAAAAATGGTATTGCAAATAACGACAGTTTACATTTTAGTTTATTTGGAGGTGTTAATTTAAGCACTTACTATTCTAAAGGTTTTAAAATAAGTTCAAGCCCTGTTGGCTTTCGAGCAGGATTTGGAATTTCAAAAGACATTAAACATAATTTCTTATACGCTACAAATATTTGGTATCAAAAAACAAATTATTCAAATATAGTTTCAAATTTTTATGATAGTTACTATTCTGAAAATGTACAACTTGTTACAAACAGCCAATTTGACCAAATATATTGGAACTTTGAAGTTTATAAAAAATTTAAAAAAATAAATTTAGGCGTTAATGTTGGTTTTAGTTATCTTTTAAAATCAAAAACTTCCCAAGACGTTTCTGGAGGTACAGGAATTACAGAACAAAACATTTACTACACATATACGATTTACGATTTTCAAAAGGATAGTTATTATAATGCGATTAATCCATTTATTGGCTTATCAGTTTCTTATTTTCCTTTAAAACATTTTGGCATCAAATACGAAAACAATTTTGACGTGCTTTCAAACCCATTTCAAAAGTATCAATACTTTAATGCGTTTAACTGTTTTAATAATTCAATAAATCTAATCCTAAAAATCAAGTAAAATGAAAAGAAACACAAAACTATCAATTGTAGTAACTTCAATAATTGGAATTGTTACGCTAATCTTTATCGGTTGTAATAAAGATAATCTTCCTAAAAAATTAGATGATAATAATGCAACAAATCCCACTCAAAAAGTAAGTTCAACAAATTCAACTTCATCGGCAGGTACTTGTAATTGTGCAGGTGCTGCACCTAATAATTGTAGTAGCAAATTTAAAAAATGCGCAAAACAATTATTAAATAATAGCAACTCAAGAAATTTTGTTATTAATTGGACTAGCGCCACTGGATGCGGAGGCTCTTTGCCTTCTCCTACCTATGGTCACATGTGTTATACGGGTTTTTGTAATGAATTTTTTCTTGAATTGTCGAGTGACATCCCTGGTTGTTTAGCTCCTTGCTATACTGAACCATATTGTATAAAAGGTACAAGTGTAAGCTTTTCAAGTAACTGTGCTCTTTCTTTTCAGTATACTAGCGAAGATGGTACTCAAGTAATTACAATAACTAGTGATCCACATATTTCAATTCAATGTAGTCCTGTTAGTGGAATTTCTGCAACGTGTGACGGTGACCTTACTTGGTTATAATTATATACTAATTGAACTAGCGGATTGTACTACTTCCCGTGCCTTTTTTTCATACAGAAAGCACGTCTTTTTTAAACTCTTCAAAAGTTCCAAGGGGCTTGAAAGGCCCTTTTTCCCCTTCTTTAATTAGTGCTATAAATTCACTTTGAGGTAGTGGATCGCCTTGTCTTGTGACTTTACGGTTTGTCATAGTAAGGGAGTTTCTTGATCCATTCTAAATTTAATAGCCTCTAATATCGTAGGGTTAGGAAGTTTAATGTGTTCATTTTGGTAAACATCAATCAAAATCTTTAAACGTTCGATTTCGTTGATTTCATCATCGGTAAAGACTTCTTTACCGAAAGCAAGAGCATAAAGGCGCTCGTAAGCTTCTTTATAAGCTTCTTTATTTCGTAATTGGGTTGACATGAACTAAATAGTTTACAATATTATAAAATTACAATATTGTAATATTGTAATTTTATAATATTGTAATTAAATCACACTTTCACGCCAGTATTACACATTTCTTTTTACTCTACTTGTAAAATTACTCCAGTCCTCGATTTTGAAGGCTCTAATATCTCTAACTG
>JAYVDU010000484.1:0-3030 GCA_043749245.1 Bacteroidota bacterium
TCTTCGCTGTAATACTGGCTTTTATCATCCGTATATGGCTTTTGAATGCATCTTCCCGTTGGGGTATAGTATCTTGCAATAGTCAATCGAATTGCCGAACCATCAGGTAACTGTAATTGATCTTGCACCAAGCCTTTTCCAAAACTGCGCCTTCCAATAATGGTTCCCCTATCATTATCCTGTATCGCTCCAGCTACAATTTCACTGGCACTGGCAGATCCTTCATCAATCAAAATGGCTAACCCGTTGTTTTCAAAACTACCACGCTCAGTGGCTTTGTATACTTTTTTCGGACTTGCTTTTCCTTGAGTATATACTATTTGTAATCCATTTACTAAAAACTCATCCGATATGTCAACCGCTGCATTCAAGTATCCACCTGGGTTTCCGCGCAAATCTAAAATTAATTTTTTCATGCCTTGCTTACTTAATGTATTGAAGGCTTTCAAATATTCATCGTAAGTAGTGGCTGCAAATTTGCTTATTTTAATATACCCAACAGTTGTATTAACCATATAAGAAGCGTCAATACTATATAATGGAATAGCATCTCTGGTTATATTAAACATTAAGGGTTTCTGAATACCACTCCTTAAAATACTAACATTAACAATGCTTCCACTTTTTCCTCTTAACTTATCAAATACTTCTTTATTCGTAATTTTTACACCGGCTACTATGTTTCCTTCTACTTTCACAATCTTATCTCCGGCCCTAATACCAATCTTTTCGGATGGTCCGCCTTCTATTGGTGTAATTACTCGAATTGTATCCTTGATGATGTTGAACTCTACGCCTATCCCATCAAAAATACCTTCTAAAGGCTCATTCACTGTTTCAAATTCAGACGCAGCGATGTAGCTTGAGTGGGGGTCTAGGCTCTGTAACATCGATGTCACCGTTTTTTCAACCAAATCTTTTTTATTGATGGTGTCAACATATTGATACTCGATATAATCCAGTAAACTATTTATTTTGTCGTTAGTTGAGGCTCTATTGTTTTGAGAAAGAGACGAATTGTTTTGCAAACGATTGCTTAAAAAATAACCAAGCCACAAACCTATTACTAATACTAAAGACAATATGATGGGCAAAAAAGCGTTATACCTCTTAGGTGGCTGCTGTTGTTCGAATTGCATAAAAAATGTATATTTACAGAAGCAAATGTATCTCTTTAAAGCATATTGTTTACAATGTTTAAAAAAATTATCTTATTAGTTTGCGCTTCATTTTTAGTCTTATTTTCTTTTTGTAAAAAGAAAACAACCCCTGTTCAAGATAATATCCCATACCAAACCGTTAATATTAATATATATCCTAACGATCCGCTCAATTTTAAACTTCAGGTAGTTGGCGGTTGGATGTATGTAAATGGCGGAGTAAATGGCATTATTGTTTACAGGCAAACACAAACAGGCTCTTCAGACTTTATTGCTTTGGAGCGCACTTCAACCTATTTACCTAATGATGCTGATGCAAGAGTAAAAGTCTTGCCTGATAATTTTACCTTAAAAGATACGGTCAGTGGTTCCAAATGGCAATTAAACAATGGCGCATTAATTTCCGGACCCGCTACCATTGCGCTAAGGCAATATAACACGTTATATGATAATGGAACAGGCGTTTTAAATATCAGAAATTAAATATCGTTTGATATAATAAAAAAAGCAATCATCTCTGATTGCTTTTTTTATGGTTGATAAACTATAAATATTATGCGTTTTCAGGCTTCCCTTTAGCTTGAGAAACCACAATAGCGCGCTCGTAGTGTTCTGTTCCATTTAAGGCGTCAATGGCTTTTTGACCATCTTCATCGCTTGCCATTTCCACAAATCCAAAGCCTCTGCTTCGTTTTGTTTCCTTGTCCTTAATAATTCTAACCGAGGTAACCTCGCCAAATGGAGAAAATAAGTCACTTAGTGTATCTTCTCTAACTTTAAAGCTGATATTGCTTACAAAAATGTTCATAACAAAAAATTTATTTATTTATAGTAAAATTATAACAAAAATTTAAAGAAACAAATTTTTTTGCAAAAAAAATCGTCTTATTTTCAGACAAACTACTAAAATAATTAGATTAATCAATTAAAAGCTACGATAAAACCGACTTTTCACGTAAGCCTTTAACTTAAAACCCCTTAAAATACTTTAGCTTCAACGCTTATTTCAACATTAGCATCTTTAGGCAATCTATCTGCTTGAATAGTGGCACGCGCAGGGTAATCACCTTTAAAATAACTACTGTAAACCTCATTTACATGAACAAAATTATTCATATCTGCCAAAAATATGGTCGTTTTAACGATGTTGTCGTAAGTTAAACCTGCTGCCCCTAACACTTCGCCTAAATAGTCCATTACTATTTTAGTTTCTTCTTTAATGCTAGTCTTAATCAACTGTTTAGAACCCAAATCCATAGCAATAGTGCCTGAAACATACACGCAATCGCCAACCTGAACCGCTTGGTTATATGGCCCGATTGGAGCTGGAGCTTTGTCTGTTTTAATAATTTTTTTCATCTTAATGTAGTTAGTTAGGATAACAAAAATACAAAAAACAACACGAAATGCACCAGAAGAATTCAACAACCAACCTTTAGTAAAAAACGTATAATGTAAGTGGGCCATTAACTTAAAAAGAATAGATTTACCAAAATGCAAGAAAAACCTTTAATATTAGTGACCAATGATGACGGCATTAGCGCGCCAGGCATTTTACATTTAGCAAACATTGCTAAGCAATTTGGAGACGTATACGTGATAGCGCCCGATAAACCTCAATCAGGAATGGGACATGCCATTACCATTAACTCTACTTTAAGAATCCAAAAAACAAATTTCCATCACGGTGTTGCATTGGAATATAGTTGTACAGGAACCCCTGTAGATTGTGTGAAAATGGCTGTGAATAAGCTGTTAGGCCGTAAGCCCGACTTAGTTATATCAGGCATAAATCACGGAAGTAACAGTTCCATCAACGTTATTTATTCGGGAACAATGAGTGCCGCTATTGAAGGGTCTTTAGAAGGAG
>JAYVDU010000485.1:0-3027 GCA_043749245.1 Bacteroidota bacterium
ACATTATGTTCGTGTCCGGGATATAAATAGTAATCAAGCTGAATGCCTTTATCCACTGCCTTTTTTTGATACATCATACTATGTTGTAATACAACTACAGGATCTTGTGCGCCATGTATCATTAATAATTTTCCTTTTAGTTTATCTACATAATTTAATAAATTATTTTTTTCGTAACCCTCTTTATTATCTTGAGGGGAATCCATATAACGCTCCGTGTACATAATTTCATAGTACGTCCAATCAATAACAGGACCACCAGCAGCAGCTACTTTAAATACGCCCGGATGACGTGTCATTAAGGAAGTTGTCATAAATCCACCAAAGCTCCAGCCATGAACCCCTAATCTATTGGCATCTACATAAGGTAATGATTTTAAATAAGCAACGCCTGATAGTTGATCTTCCATTTCTTTAGTGCCTAATTGACGATGAGTGGCTTGAGAAAAAGTTCTGCCTCTGTAATCTGTTCCTCTGCCATCTACTGTAAAAACCATAAATCCTTTTTCTGCCATGTATTGATACCAAAGCTCTCCTCCCGCCATCCATGTATTAGTTACCAATTGAGAGTGAGGGCCATTATATAAATACACTAACACAGGATATTTTTTTGCGGAATCAAAATCAACAGGCTTAAATAAACGACAATATAAATCTGTGCCTTCGTTATTTTTAATGGTAAATAAATTCCAACTTCCTAATTTGTAATCTTTAATAGGATTTTCTGCTTTAAAGATGGAGATTGATTTTTTAGAGGTTGTATTAATAATAGCATATTCTCTTGGGATATAGGTGCTGCTATAATTATCTATCACATAATTTCCCTTAGCATCTAAAGTACAAGTATGAACGCCGCTGCCAGAAGTTAATTTTTTCACTTCTGCTGATTTTAAATTGACGCTGTAGAAGTCTTGGTTAACAGGGCTTTCGGCATTAGCATGAAAAAATAAACGTTCTCCTTTTTCATCAAATCCGTTTTCGGTTTTTACTTCCCAATTTCCTTTGGTTAATTGTTTAATTAAAGTGCCATTAATATTATACAAGTAAAAATGATTAAAGCCATCTCTTTTACTTTGCCATATAAATTGAGAAGGATTGTTTTTTACAAACAACATCGGATGCAAAGGTTCCGTGTATTTGTCATCATGTTCTTCAAACAACGTGCGGGTATAATTTCCTGTTAAGGCATCATATTCATTTAATTTCATATCGTTTTGTGTACGGCTTAAGATGGCAATGTATATGTGTTTTTCGTCAGGACTCCAAGCAATATTCGTTAAGTATTGTTCTTTATCGTTGGTTGTTGAGCCTGTCGAAATATCAGTTTTTACATACCATGTCTTATTATTTTTTAAATCATAAATTCCTAAAGTAACCCAGTGGCTTTGGTTTCCAGCCATTGGATATTTAATGTTTTTGTTTTCGGCAGGATGAGTCGTCCAATCAATGATAGGGTAATTAGTCACATTAGTTTGATCCATTCTGTAAAACGCAAGGTAGGTGCCGTTAGGACTCCAAAACGCACCACCATTAATTCCAAATTCATTTTGATGCACGTTTTTTCCTGTGTAAACAATATCACTCGAACCATCAGTTGTTACTTGTGTTTCTTTTCCATCTTTGGAAACAAATAAGTTATAATTTTTGCAATACGTGGAAGCGCCTGTTAAAGACTCTTTTGAAAAAGATTCTAAGGTAACGTCTTCTATTTTTTTATCTGTTTCTGAAATTATTTTTTTATCTAAAGAATATATAAATTCTCCTTTTTTATTTGAGAAATAAAATTGATTAGCGTTTTTCCATGCGAGAGTTGTTAATGCAGACAATGTATCTTTAGAAGTAGATTTTAATACTGTGTTCAACTCTTTTAAGGATAACGCATCTGTTACTTTACCATTTGAATTATCTCCAACCTTAATAACGTTATTGTCTATATATGAAAATTTATCGACTCCGATAATAAAAGTTAATCCTTGTAATTTTTTAGGAGCAAGGGTTGTGCGCCCTTTTAATAAAGCGTCTTGGATGGTTAGTAGTTTATTTTGAGCTAAAGCAGTGCTGATAACAAAAGCACTTGAAATTAAAAATAGAGTCTTCATGTTTATTATGTTTCTTTTTTGAGTTACGTCATGCTGAACTTGTTTCAGCGTCTCACAAATTAGTTTTTTAATTAATTCCAATCAGTTGCTAAATCTGTCATTAAAGGATTTAATTCTTTTATTAAATTTATTTTCCATTCTCTATGCCAATTTTTGAGTTGTTTTTCCCTACTGATAGCTGCTTTGATGTCACTTATTGTTTCGTAATATAATAAATAAGTTAGGTTATATTTAGATGTAAATTCCGAACCATTTCCTTCTTTATGTTCTTTTACTCTTCGTTCTAAATCATTTGTTACACCAATATAAAAAGTTGTTACATTTTTATTTGACATAATGTAAACAAAAGCATTAGTAAGTTTCATTTTCTAGTGAGATGCTGAAACAAGTTCAGCATGACGTTAAAGTTATTATTTCTAATTATTTCTTTACTGAATTATATATATCTAAAATTTGTTTTTTAGTATCCGATACAGTTTTTAATTCGTTTATTAGAATTGATGTATCAGCATTAGTTGCTTTCGCTTTTTCTATAGAGGCATTTAATTTATCTTCTTTTTCTTGCCATGTTTTCAAAACATTATCTTTTAATACTTTTAACGCAGTATATTTTACATATTTATTATCGGTATTCGCAATGGATGCAAAATCATTGGCTCCGTCAATAGCGGTTTGTGGCTTTGTACAGCGTTTCAAAAATTTTCCATACATATTGGAGTAACCCATTAACTCGTAACCTGTAAATTGACTTTTTGATTTTCTAAAATAAGTGGCATTGTCATCATTACCAATAGTCGCATATAAATCTGCTATAGCATACATAATTTTTGCAGATGTTTCGCTTTCTAACGCCTTCGCTTTTTGTAAAGCTAATTCCGGATTGCTTTTAGAGATACCGTCTAATCCTTCTGCTACAATAGCGTATGAT
>JAYVDU010000486.1:0-3026 GCA_043749245.1 Bacteroidota bacterium
GTTTTGTGGAATTTCCTTAAAATACCGTGCGATTAAAATTAATATAACCTTTGCAGGTTATTGATTTTATTAAATTTTTAATAAAATGGGCGAACCCTATTTAACTCAATCCGATAGCTAAAGGTACCACTGTTTATATCGAAGAACCAAAACTATTCGTCTTTAAAAAAATTCAATTTATGCAGATCGATTAATTGAATATTTTGGTAATAAAAATTAATCACCTCAGGATATGTATACCCTATCTTTGCCATACGCATAGCGCCTTCCTGGCACATGCCTACGCCGTGACCAAAGCCTCTGCCTTTAAATAACAAGGTGTCTCCTTGAGGAATAATGGTAAAAAAAGTGGATTTTAATTGTAAATCGGTTCGCACATTTTTTAATGCCACACGAATGTTGTTAACCTCTAAATAGGGTTTTCGACTATCCTGTTTAAAATTCATTGCTAACCAACGCGCATTAGAATCTTGTATCGGATAATTATGTTTGAGTTTTAAATAAGACAGCCAATCTTCTTTGGCCATTTTACGTTCCCATTTGGCATTAGGCATTTTAGTACTAAAGGTGTCGTTCACGCTTCTTAAATACGTTAATTTACTGCCCCACACATCTTCTGAGTTCGCTGTTTGTCCGCCACTATTGCTATGAAACGCAGCTTCAATTAAATTCAAATTATCATCAACTACTACTTTATCTTTTGTTTCAGAAACAGCTTTCATAATATCAAGCTCGGTCGTTTTTCCAAAATAAGCTTGGCAATGCGTGTGGTCGCATAAACTAAAGCCTTCTGCGCCGTGCTTTTGAAGATGCGATAAAGCAAAGGTTCGCGCCAAAATAGCCTGTACTTTATAAAATTCTTGATACGAACGTTTGCCTGATTCTGCCTGTACGACACCAGATATATAATTATCTAAAACTATTTCGTTAATGAGTTTTAAATTTCCTGCTTCTGTTTCTACAGTTAAATTGTCTTCATAAAAACGAGGCTTTCGTTCAGGCGAAATTAATTTCAAACGAAATGATTTGATGAAATCAGGACTTGAAAATTTTATTTTTTTATAACGACCAATAATGGTTTCAAATGTTTTTACTTCTACGGAATCATTAATGTAACTAAGTTTTATTAGAGGCGTTTTTAAGGTAGAGGTGATTTCGATGCCATTGGCCCAAATGCTATATGTACCAGCTTCTGCGCTGATTGTAAAGGATTGTACTTTTAGTTGAGAAAAAATACGAATATTGACAAGCTCATCAGAAAGAGAATATTTTTTTAAATGTACAGCTCGTTTTATAGAAAAACGATTTCGTTCGATACCGCTCATACCAGTTTTATTTTCCGTAGTCTCCCCACTTCGCCAATTGGCAAATAAAAACAGAGTAACTATTAATAATAAACTATTTTTTAGCATGAAGGTGGTTGTAAATTTCGGTGGCTACTTTTTTTGATGCGCCACTATTTCCTAACAAAGTAATTAATCCATCATATTCGGTAAGCATTGTTTCGCGGGCTTTTCCAGAGATAATGTGCTGTAATTCTTCTTTTAAATGGGCGGTTGTTAAATCGCTTTGTATTAATTCTTTGACTACAGGTTTATCTAAAATTAAATTTGGTAATGAAATGTATTTAACTCTGTTGCCCACAACCATTCTGGCAATAGCATAAGACACTGCCCCGCCTTTATAACATACAACTTGCGGTAAACGAAACAGGGCGCTTTCTAAGGTTGATGTCCCTGATTTAATGATACCAGCATGAGCATTGTGCATCAGGCCGTATGTTTGATTAAACACAACTTTTATATTTTTGTCAAGCGCTGGTTGATAGGCTTCTTTAGGTAAATTGGTTGTTCCGGCAATTACAAATTGATAATCCTTAAAATCATCAACCACATCCAACATAATGGAGAACATAAGATTGATTTCCTGTTTTCTACTACCGGGTAACACCACGATAATAGGGCGATTATCTAATTGGTTAGAAGCAATAAATTGTTCCTTACTGGGTAATTTGTTTTTTTCTTGTTCAATAGCATCCAATAAAGGGTGGCCTACATAATCTGCTTGGTAACCGTGCTTTTTATAAACCGCCACTTCAAAAGGTAAAATCACGAACATTTTTTCACAGGCACGTTTTATTATTTCTACTCTATCTTCTTTCCATGCCCAAATGGTAGGCGATATGTAATAAAGCACACGAATGTTTTGTGTTTTAGCCCAATCGGCAATACGTAAATTAAACCCGGGATAGTCCACTAAAATCAACACATCAGGTTTGTAGGCTAAAATATCATGTTTGCAAAAAGCAATGTTTTTAAAAATAGTGCGAATGTTTTTAGCAACCTCTACAAAGCCCATAAAAGCGAGGTCTTTGATGTGTTTAACTGGTTTATGTTTGGCAACAGCCGCCATTAAATCGCCACCCCAAAAACGAAAATCAATGTTAGGATCCAGCAATAGCAGTTCTTTCATCATGTTAGCGGCATGAAGATCGCCTGACGGTTCGCCTGATATGATGTAGTATTTTGACAATGGTAACGTTTATTAAGACTGAGATTTATAGTAAGGATATATATAATACTAAGCCAACGTAGGCAAAGGATGCATACATCATGCCTTTGCTAATTTCGTAAGCTTTTTTATTTAATATAATATAGAAAAATAATAGATTAGCGCCGATACAAGCAATGGCAACTTCCTGCAACATATCTCCATTACGTAAATAGCGAATAAAGGCTGTTGGAAAATTTAATTGACTATATAAAAATAACCAATAACAAAAAAAGCAAAAAGCCGGAAATACAAGACCTAAAAGTATCCCTACCCATATTTTATCTAATTTATCAAGCATAACTACAACACGTTTTTTAAATGATTAATATACTGATGCGCCGTTAAATCATGCATTACGGGCACTACCGACACAAAGCCATTTTTTAAAGCCCATTCATCAGTATCTGTTGCATCTGGTTCAAAGTTAACGAACTTCCCGGTTAACCAGTAATAAGCGCGACCGTAAGGATCTT
>JAYVDU010000487.1:0-3025 GCA_043749245.1 Bacteroidota bacterium
TATTTATAAGTTGGTCTATTAAAACTGCCACCTAAAGATCTTCCGTATCCTGGACTTGTATTAAATCTTAAACTGATTTCCATGCCGCCTTTTGTTCTAGAAGCTGCTGTCAATTGAGAGATATTCAAATCGTAACTAAAACCTAAAGCAAATTTATCATATTGAAATAATAAAGAAGGAATAATTGCGTCCCCTACTCTATAATAAGCGCCTAACGACAAAGCACATGGTTTTTTAATGCCTGTATAAACAGACTGATCCTGAATAATATATTTAAACATAAAACCAGCATCTATTTCTTGCGACGGTCCCTGTCGCATATAAATTAAACTTGGCACCAATGCAGCATGCGCATTTTTAATACCAATATCAAAATTAGCGTGCGCCACAAATTTAGCATACTGCCTATCGTTACCCGACATAAAAGATAAGTTTGGAGAACTAAAGTGAAATGCCGATAAACCAATATCAAACTTAGTTCCATCTTGCGCACTAATATAGCGTTCACTCTTTGCGTAATGGTATACAACGCCTCCAACAAAATCTCCTTGCAAAAAAGAAGCTACAGGTGTTGCTTCGCCTGATGCAGTTGTGGCATTATAATTATAACCATCATACTGGCTTTCCCATCTCATTTTAGAAGTATTGATAGTTCGAAAAGAAATTCCTCCTCCAATTCCTCCCGAAAATTTACTGTTCTTACCAGTTTTAACAACAATATTAGCCCCTAAATTAATCGCTAAAGTTCCTAAGCCCAAATCACCTGCTTTATCATTGTATATCGTAAACGAAGTACCAACATACGATTTCTTTAGCTTCAAATGTTTTAATGTTTTTTCTAAACTTAAACCATACGTTTGGTAAGGGCTTGATACACTTGCCCACTGATTTTTATAATTGGCAATTATACGAGTATCGTATGCGGTGCAGCTTAACGCAGGGTTAAGTACAACAGGCGTTTCATTAAATTGCGAAAAATGTATGTCCTGCGCCTTACTTATAAAAGGTAGCACAATCATAGTTGCAATAACTATTTTTTTAGTATTCATAATCTTCATAGTTAATTCGTTAATCAATATGTTTTACCTCAATAATGTAATATTTCCCTTCGCACTAAATGGCGATCCGTCTCTGGTAATTCCATCAGCACTGTACATAAATACACCTGTATCCATTGGTTTTCCTCTAAACGTTCCATCCCAACTTACTGCAGGATCTTTTGTTTCAAAAACTAGTTCGCCCCAACGATTAAATATTTGAAAATTATAACTTGCAATACAAGCGCCATGTATATTCACCACATCATTTAACCCATCACCATTTGGTGAAAATACATTTGGTACAAAGAAATCAGCGCAGATATAATCAACCTTTACAACCACAGTATCCATGTTTTTACAACCATACATATCAAATCCTTTAACAATATATATTGTAGTAACATAAGGAGATGCCGCTGTTGTAGCACACGACGCACACGCTAATCCATCTGCAGGACTCCACAAATAAGTTAATCCTCCACTGGCGGTAACGGTAGTCGTTTGTCCAATATTTATTGTAGCATCCGATTGTGTCGATATAATTGGCAATGTGTAAACAGTTACTGCAACCGTAGGATTATTTGTGGAGAAACAATTGTTCGTATTTGTCCCTACTACCGAATACACGGTATTTACCGTTGGGGTTAAAACGTAATTTGATGTGCTAAATAAATTTCC
Source organism: Bacteroidota bacterium (assembly GCA_043749245.1). Classification (GTDB taxonomy): domain Bacteria; phylum Bacteroidota; class Bacteroidia; order B-17B0; family Aurantibacillaceae; genus UBA4416. The sequence goes on from JAYVDU010000487.1 coordinate 1,719, forward strand.
AGGTGTTAATACATAACTATTAGCGCCCGACGGCGTAATCGTAATTGTACTCCCTATGCAAATCGTATTTGTATTTATACTCAACGAAGCAGTTGGTAAAGGATATATGCGAATAAAAGTTGTCGTTCCATTAATACAACCATTCGCATCAGTTCCTACAATGGTGTATGTTGTATTAACAGTTGGAGTTCCATTTACAGTTGTTCCTACCGATGATGATAAAGTAGCAGCAGGAGCCCAACTATAAGTAGCTGCGCCATTTGCAGTTAATGTTGCCGTTTGTTGGCCCAAACAAATAGAACTACTGTTTACAGAAATTAGAGGTAATGGTTTTACTGTTATAAAAGAAGTCGTATAATTTAAACAACCATTTGCCCCAACTCCTCCTATCGAATATGTAGTACTTGTTGTTGGATTAGCATTTACTACTGAGCCAGTAGTCGCACCTAAGCCTGCGGCAGGAGTCCAACTATAGGTTACGCCGCCGTTAGCTGTAATAGTAGCTGTTTGCTGACCAATACATATAGTGGCATTATTCGCTGATAAAACTGGTAAAGGTTTAACTGTAACCGTCGTAGTTGTATAATTAGCACAACCATTGGCATTAATACCTCCAACAGAATATGTAGTAGTCACTAACGGACTAGCGTTTACTGTTGACCCCGCTGTGGCACTTAATCCTGTGGCAGGTGTCCAACTATAAGTTACGCCGCCACTGGCTGTTAACGCAACCGTTTGTTGACCAACGCAAATAGTTCCACTAGTTGCCGTTATAATTGGTAAAGGCCTAACCGTTACAATAGTTGTTGTGAAATTAGCACAACCATTTGCATTAATGCCTCCTACAGAATATGTAGTAGTCACTATCGGACTAGCGTTTACTGTTGATCCCGTTGTGGCAGTTAATCCAGTGGCAGGTGTCCAACTGTAAGTTACGCCGCCACTAGTTGTTAAGGCTACCGTTTGTTGGCCAATGCAAATTGTCCCACTTGTAGCTGTTATTATTGGTAAAGAGTTAACAGTGATTGTTGTTGTTGCTTTTCCTATGCAACCATTTACATCTGAACCCCTAACGGTATAGCTAGTTGTAGTAAACGGGCTTCCGTTAACCGAAGTTCCTGATATAGAACTTAATCCGGCAGACCATGTATAGGAAGTTGCTCCATTAGCTGTTAAAGTAGCTGTTTGCTGTCCTTGGCATATAGTAGACGAATTTACTGTAACCAAGGGCAGTGGATTAATTGTAATAGTTGTATAAGCATAAGCGGTACAACCATATCTATCAATCGATGTTGCTGTATAATTAG
>JAYVDU010000488.1:0-9967 GCA_043749245.1 Bacteroidota bacterium
AAACAACACCACAGGCATTAGCCTTCAGAGAAATGGCACAAAACGTGGCTCAACAAGTAGCTATTTTAAATGCGAGTAAGGCAAATGCTGAGGTAGAAAGAAATAATGTTTAGAATTATAACAATAATTTTGATTTGCTTTTTTAATGTTTTAAAATCTCAGGTTACATCTGACACGACAAAAAATTTAAACGAACTGATTGATAATTTTATTTTACCAACGGATACTGTTGCCGATATTGGTTCGGGAGATATGTTTAGAGTTACGTCGTTAATTATTAATAACCCAAACACCTTCTTTTACATACAAGATATTGATAGTACTATTTGTAATTATAAAAAATTTAAATGGGTCGTTTCAAAATATAAATCTGTTGTAGATATGAAAAGAATTAATTTTGTTGTTGGTGAATTGAATGATACAAAACTTAAAAAGCAGTCTTGTACAAAAATTCTCCTCACTTATATGCTTCATGAAGTAGAGTCAAAGAAAAAATTATTGGAAAATTTGAAAACAAAGCTTAAACCTAATGGAGAGCTCTTGATTTCAGAAACAATTACAACTATTCCAAAAAAAATATCTAGAGGCTGTAAAAGACGATTTATGACATATGAAGAGTTTTACGAACTGCTAAAAAATTTAAATATTGTTATTATCGAAGAAGTCAACTACAAGACTATTAAGGTAGGAAAACTAATTTTAGTGCGGTGTAAGTTCGGTTAACTTAAAAGCTCCTCCAATTTTTTGAAGGAGCTTTTTTGTTTTGTGAAAAGGGGAGTGTTAAAGACTGGTTTATTTCTCTTTGTCGTAGATATATTTTGAGATACTTGGCACAAAAACTAAGGAAAAAAGTACAATACCCAATTGCAATAATAATTCAGCTCCTGGAAAATGAGAAATTTCAAATAATATTCCTAATGATGTTAAGGAAAATGATAATGCTCCTGTAATGAAGCCAAGTTTTTTCATATTAGTCAATTTTAAATTTTCCTATTCGTTTGGCTTTTCGGTTTCGCCCCGTTATTTTGAGTGGTTTCTGGTCTCCACGTTATAATAAATAAATTTTCGAGTCACTCAATATTACTTGTTAAGATGTATCAAATGCTAAGGATTTCTTGTCTGTGTCCAACTACTAAGTCGATTTTTTTAAACTTCCCCATAACTAGAAGATAAGCGAACTTTTGTTGGCATTCAATAAAGATAATAATTAAAGATGATTTTTTGTTTTAAGATTTGATTTTAAACTTTACAGAAAGAATCGTAATGGTGGTTTGTTTTGGAGTTAATACTTTAATGTTATCTATATAGGCAATTTGTCCAGGCCTCATATTACCTAAAGCAGTTTTGGCAGCTGTGGATAAATTATTTCCTTGACAAGTTATATCACCCCCACCTTGCACTGATAGATCAAAGCTTTTTACAACATAGTTTACAGGGAACATAAAGCCTACTGATTCTGCGCCTAAGCCGCCAATCATTCTGATTTCATTTCTGCTAAATTCTAAATTAGCAGTGGCTAATTTTCCTCCCATTTTTAATACGGGTGATGGAATATCCCTCACTCTAAATATTTTTACAGGACCTTGTTGTTGGTATACACCATTAACTTTAGCAGATACAGCAACACTACAAGTGCCCGACGTTTTAGCGGTTAACATATATTTCCCTGCCGCTGTTGGTTTTGTTTCTGTCCCACATCCAACAACAGTTACTTTTAAATCGGAAGGAGAAAAGCCAGCTGCTGAAACACTTACGGGGTTTTCAATGCCGGCATAAAATATATTCATGTTATCTGCTGCCACCGCGGTAAATGGTGGCGCAACGGTATACGAATAATCAAAAGGATAATATTCATCAACGCCTCTGGAGTTTTTGTATTTAATAACACCCTTTAATTCTTTTTGTCCAATAGCATTTGTTTGCGCTTCGTAAGTACCCATGCCATCTTTTATGGCTATGGCAGAACCAGGGTTAATTAATTTTCTTGAAGTAGAATCGTACACGCCGCCAATTAATACTTCCATTCTTTCCGGCGTTAATTCAGAGCTTGAGGCGCCCAATACAATGTTTGCTTTGAATGATTGTCCTGATAATACATAAGCAGTTGGAGCAACTACATCGGCATGTAATTTATCAGCTTTAAAAACAAATTTACTTGAGGCGGCAGAAAATACATGCAAGAATTCAGACTCTGTGTTTTTCATATCTGCTTGAATTTTATTGAGATTAGTAATCACAGCAGCCATTGGCATATTATAAAAATTTTCTAATTCCCAATTTAATTTCATGCCTTGATCTTCAATGTTTCTATCAGTTGGCTTAATGTTGTTGAGTTTTTGTTTGAACGCATTGATATCGGCTAGATCTAATTTTGTATCACTATTTTTTTGCATGTTATCAAGCATACTTAATAAATGGCTGTGTAAGTTAGATAATTGTAAACGCAGGTCTTTCGCGCTATACTTATCTGTTTTAGGCTTGTAGGTGTCGCTACCGATTAAGATGTAAGTGGGAGTATCATAGTCATCCAGCTTATCCATAAAGCGCAACTGAGAAGTATCTTTTTTATTCATGCCTTCTGTTTTTTGAACAATCAAAAGTTTCATACTATCAATGTAAGTATTTACAATACTGATGCTGTTTTGCGCATCAATCGCTTTAAGCAAATAAGGCTTGGCTTCGTAATTACCATCTTTAACGTATGCTTCAAAAGCTTGCCTAATACGGATGTTGTTTTCATCTAAAATTACTTTTGATTTCTCAAGGCTTTCATCAACCATAACAAATCCTTTTAAAATTTCTTTAGATACATTTAAGGCGAGTAGGGCTGTGAGTACTAGGTACATCATGCCTATCATTTTCTGACGGGGAGTTTCTTTACCGGACGACATAAGTAGAAGTTTTAGTTAGAACACCTCTATTAAATGTCTTTTTGTTGTTAAACTTCATTTTTAAAATGCTCATTTACCTATGTAAACTGCGTTTTTAAAAATTTGTTTGCCTAAAAAATTCTATTTAATAAATGTGTTCTATAGTGTATAGTTTAGTGAATTACTTATATAATGCTTCGTGAAATAATAGTGACAAGTTTTTTGAAAAATAAATTTTACGGAATAATATATTGATGGTCGCATGCTTATATTTGTTTAAACGAAAAAGAGTATGCAGGTATTTAAATTTGGCGGCGCATCTGTAAAAGACGCTGATGGTATAAAAAATGTAGCCGAGGTTTTAAAACAATTTCCTAAAAAAAAATTATGCGTGGTTATTTCTGCGATGGGTAAAACAACCAATGCCTTAGAACGATTAACAAAGGCTTTTTTTTATAAAACAGAAAATGCCGAAAAAATTTTAGAAGAAATTAAACAGGCGCATTATACTATTTGTAAAAATTTATTTACAAATCCTTCTCATTCTATATATACTGATTTAGAAAATACCTTTGTAGAACTGCATTGGTCCATAGAAGACGAGCCAACACATAGTTATGATTTTGAGTATGATCAAATAGTCAGCATCGGGGAAGTTGTATCAACCAAAATTGTTTCTGCGTATTTGAATGATATAGGGATTACGAATAAATGGATGGATGCACGTGGATTAATACAAACCGATAACACATACCGCGAAGGCAAAGTAGATTTTGAATTAACGGAAGCGTTAGTAAAAACTCAAATAGAGCCCCAGCTTATTAGTCATGGTATTATTGTGACGCAAGGATTTATTGGAGGAACATCTGAAAATTTTACAACGACGTTAGGTCGTGAAGGATCGGACTACACGGCTTCTATATTAGCCTACTGTTTAAATGCAACGAATGTTACTATTTGGAAAGACGTGCCTGGCGTGTTAAACGCAGACCCAAAATGGTTTACGAAAACAAAAAAAATTGATGAGTTAACGTATCAAGATGCAATTGAATTAACGTATTATGGCGCAACTGTTATTCACCCCAAAACCATCAAGCCTTTACAGAATAAGCAAATTCCACTATACGTTAAGTCATTTTTAAATCCTATGGAAAGTGGCACTGTTATTAAGGATGGAGAGAATCGTTTAAATATTCCTTCTTATATATTTAAAGTTAATCAAGTCTTAATTTCTATTCAGCCTAAAGATTTTTCGTTTATAGCGGAAGATAATTTGAGTGACATATTTGAATTGTTTTCCAAACATGGCGTCAAAATAAATCTAATGCAATTGTCTGCTATTAGTTTTTCGGTGTGTTGCGATGATGATGCCGAGAAAATTAAATTATTAGTTACTGAGCTTCAACAAACCTTTAAGGTATTATATAATTCTGATTTAGAGCTAATGACAGTGCGCTATTATACGCCCGAAACAATTGATTTACTGACTAAAAACAAATTGATTTTGTTAGAACAAAAAAGTAGATTTACAGTACAAATGGTTATGAAAAATGAAGAATAAATAATTAGTGCCAGCAAGAAAACTCCAATTTCTTCGTTATGCTCGCCTTAAAAATGGTCATTTGCGAAAAGCAAACTCTCATTATTTAAGCCTTCGCAAGCCTCGAACTTGAAGCTTTCTTATCTGACACTTCGTTTTTTACAAGTACTAATAGTAGCTAAAATAAAAAAACATGGTAAAACCTCATAACGTTGGCGCACCTCCCGGAACCTTATATTATAGCGGAGAAGAGAGAACTGATAAAATAAAAATTACATTGATTGAGTACAACGATACGGAGTACTTCGAAGAACAGTACTTTGATTTAGAAGATTGCTTATCGCATGTAAAACCTAATATGATCAAATGGATTAATGTAGAAGGCTTGCATGATACTGATTTAATTGAGAAATTAGGTAAGTTTTATAACATTCACCCTTTAACATTAGAAGACATTGTTAATGTTGTTCAACGGTCTAAATTCGAAGATTTTGAACATTATGTAGTATCTATCATGCGAATGATAAATTATACAACCGAAGTAGAGTCCGAACAATTAGCAATTGTACTTTGCGAAAACACCGTTATCTCTTTTCAAGAACCACACGGCGGTGATGCGTTTGATATTATCAGAAACCGTTTAAGAACTTGCAAAGGTAGAGTTAGAAAGCTTGGCGCTGATTACTTAGCCTATGCTTTAATGGATGCTGTAGTCGATTGTTATTTTACAGCTATTGAAAAAATTGGAGATAGAATTGAAGTGATTGAAGAGGAAATTATTAGCGACTCTGATAAAAAATCTATTTTAGAATTGTATCGACTAAAGCGCGAAATGATTTACTTGCGCAAACAAGTTTGGCCAATGCGTGATTTAATTAATAATATGATTCGCTCAGAAACCAAGCTAATCCATGCTTCTAGCGATATTTATTTGAGAGATTTAAGCGATCATGTTACGAGAATTATTGATACAGTAGAAACTTATCGTGATTTATTATCAGGCATTATGGATATTTATTTAAGCACCAATGCTAATAAAATGAATGAAGTGATGAAAGTGTTAACCATCATGTCTTCTATATTTATACCAATTACATTTATGGTTGGTGTATATGGAATGAACTTCGATAATATGCCTGAACTAAAAACACAGCACGGCTATTATGTATTGTGGGGCGTGATGCTGTCTACTGTTATCGGACTACTTGTTTACTTCAAAAGAAAAAAGTGGCTGTAATTTAATGCTGATACAAAAGGGATGGAAGTGACTTGAGAGACTAAAGGGACTAAAAAGACTAAAGAGACAGTGGGATAAGATAAAAGACAATGCTCTAACAACAAACAAACAACTCCTCTGTATTCTCTGTTCCTCTGCGGTGAACTAATAAACAACAGCTCAAACAATTAATAACAAACAACTCCTCTGCGTTCTCTGTGCCTCTGTGGTAAAAACGTTTTATACTTCCGTGTAATTACAAATTATAATAAAATCGTAACCCAAAACCATTTTGTAGTTTGTAACTAGGTGTATCTCCTAAATTTATTTTATCATACGAAGGATTATACAATACTTGTATCGTATATTTTGGATTGATGGTGAGGTGTATTCCTGCGCCAGCAAAAATTCCCACGCCCACACCTGTTAGTTGACCATGGAACGCATTATATTGTGATGTGTTGTATATAGAAGCCAGATCCATAATTAATGGAGGAACATTAGGGTTACTGCTTTGTATCATTGCTTGATTTTTTAAAAACTTTGACATCACCACATTTAAACCGCCCTCCATAAAAAAATTGACTTTATCATTAGTGCCCAATACTTTTTGGTATCCCACTTGAAACATCAATCGTTGTTCTCCCCCTGTAATAGTGCCTTGGCGAAGGTTGGTTTGTGATGGAGATCCATTAACAGTATTTGTGGTAGCAATCGTAAATTTGCCATTAACGGTTAGTTTAGTTCCATTTACATTGAAAATAATTGAGCTTGTTTTATTAAGATTATAACTTCCATTAAAACCCACTAAATAAGTCATGTTGTACGTTAAATCATAAGGCATATCTGTTGGGCCAAAGCTCCAATCGCCGGGGCTAACGTTTAATGTTTGCGCTACAAGATCAGTACCAGTTGTTGTTCCTGTATTTACGCTATTGCTGGGGTTGCTACTATGTCCGCCATAATAGTTCATGAAGGATCTCATTTGACTATTAGCAAAATCATTTTTAATACCATTCACATCAAAACCATAGCCATCATACATATTTGCGGTGTATTTATTAGCAAAGTAAGTCCCAACAAACAATCCCAAATGAAATTTTTTGCCAGAAGCAGCAGCAGGGAGCGTAGTTGTATCTTGTTCTGTTTCTAAATCTTGTGCTCCAACGGTAGTTGAACAAAACAGCAACGTAATAACTGTAAAATAAAAAATAAGTACATTAAAATATTTCATCTTCAAATTTACGATTTTTCCAGCACAGAAGATGGCTAATCGAATCGAATTTAATTTATGCAAGTGCCAATCGATTTCATCAAAATTTTTCTTGCTAAAAAAATTCGACTTTTAATAGTTCCCAATGGGAGGTGCATTTCCTGAGCAATTTCTTCATACTTATATCCTGTATAATAACGGGTGAAGGGAATTTTGTATTGATCTTCTAAGTTTTCAATTTTACTCATAATATCTTTAGTCGCTATCCGTGATTCACTATTGTCGTAATAATTATTTTTCCAAGCACGAGCCATTGCCAAGTCTGCATTTGTTTGCAAAATTTGTTTTGTTTTTACAGCTCGTCTGTACGAATTGATAAACGTGTTTTTCATAATAGTAAACAACCATGATTTTAAGTTCGTATTATCCTGAAATTTTTCACGATATGTAATCGCTTTCATAAAGGTATCTTGAACTAAATCTAAAGCATCGTCACTATTGTGTGTCAAGCTCAGTGCAAAATTTTTAAGTGCTTGCTTCTCACCTAAAATACGGGTATTAAACTCTATTGCTGTCATGATAATTTGTTTTTGTTTAACGTATTATTATAAATCTTAAACAAAATTAAGTCTTGTTTAATCATTATGCTAATTTATTAAACAAAATAATTATGTTTTTATGTTATATTATTGATTATCAATACTATAAATGCAATCTGATAAATGTTTATTTTTCAAAAAACCTTGAAAAAACAGTTTAAAAGCTTATTCATAAAATGTGAATACTTCTTGCGAATAAAATCAACTATACATAAAGCATTTAGCTAACTTCGGGCAAAATTAAAACGTTATATGTTACAAGAGTTAAGTGAACAAGAAGAGTTAAGAAGAACCAAATTAGCTGAGTTAATAAAATTAGGCATCAACCCTTATCCAGCCGAGGAATATAAGGTTAATGTAACAGCTCATGATATAAAAGAAAATTACGAACGCGATAAATTAAATTATAAAGACATTCGTTTTGCTGGCCGCCTAATGAGTGTGCGTGATATGGGAAAGGCTGCCTTTGCTGTATTACAAGATAGTACGGAGCGTATGCAAATTTATATTCGCAGAGATGATATTTGTCCTAACGAAGATGATAAGGTATTATACGATGTTGTTTGGAAAAAATTAGTGGATTTAGGCGATATCATTGGCGTAGAAGGTTATGTGTTTACTACTAAAACTGGCGAAATATCCATACACGCCACTTCATTTAAAATTTTAACCAAAGCTTTAAAGCCATTGCCTGTTGTAAAAACAGATGCTGAGGGCAATGCATTTGATGAGGTAACAGACCCTGAATTCCGTTACCGCCAACGTTATGTGGATTTGATTATTAATCCAAAAGTTAAAAAAACGTTTGAACAACGCACGCGTATCATTAACACCATTCGCGCATTTTTAAACGATAACGGTGCTTTGGAAGTTGATACACCTGTGCTGCAAACGATACCAGGTGGCGCAATTGCTCGTCCGTTTTTAACGCACCATAATGCTTTAGACATCCCTTTGTATTTACGTATTGCTAATGAGTTATATCTTAAACGCCTTATTGTTGGCGGGTTTGATTGGGTGTATGAATTCAGTCGTAACTTTCGTAACGAAGGAATGGATAGAACACATAATCCTGAATTTACAATTCTTGAATTTTATGTAGCATATCGCGATTACTACTGGATGATGAATACAACGGAAACGTTGTTAGAAAAAATTGCTACCGATTTGCATGGCACAACTGATGTAACGGTTGGAGATAAAACAATTTCATTTGCAGCACCCTTCAAGCGCATCACCATTTTTGATGCGATTAAAGAAAATACGGGCATTGATGTTAGTAAAATGAACGAACTAGAGCTGCGAGCTGTTTGCAAAACACTACATTTAGAAATAGATGAAACAATGGGCAAGGCCAAATTAATTGATACAATTTTTGGCGAAAAATGTGAAGGTAATTATATACAACCTACGTTTATTACTGATTATCCAGTAGAGATGAGCCCATTGACAAAAAAACACCGCACAGAAGAAGGTTTAGTTGAGCGTTTTGAATTAATGATTAACGGAAAAGAAATTGCGAACGCCTACTCTGAATTAAATGATCCTATTGATCAACGCGAGCGTTTCGAAGAACAGGCATCATTGATGGAAAGAGGTGATGATGAAGCTATGTTTATTGATTATGATTTCTTACGTGCATTAGAATATGGCATGCCACCTACAGCAGGCATCGGCATTGGCATCGACAGACTTTGTATGCTAATGTGTAACCAGCCGTCTATTCAGGATGTGTTATTATTTCCAACAATGCGCCCCGAAACTAAATTAGCTTTAAACGAAGAAACACACTCATAAATTTATGCGTTTAGCTATATATTATATACTACTTGTTTTTACAATGGGCTTAGCCTCATGCTATGAACCGCCTAAAACTGTGGAGGTGAAAAAACCACGTATTTTCCCAGAATATCATGAAGCGTTAGACGAAATCATTCGCTCTAAGGAAGGCGTTATCCGTGGGGTTGACTTAAATAGCAGGGTTGAACTAATTACCAAAACAGAAACCAAAGAACCATCTGAGGTTGCACATGATTATTTGTATTTTGAATATGATATTGATAGTACAACTAATTATTCGGTAGCTTATATTTTGCAAAAAGATAGTTTGGATGAAGTTGAAGTTCAAATTAATTGCAACGATTTGGATTTAAGCACCAGGTTATTTAGTGACCTACAAACCTATTACGAAAAAAAATTACCAAACCCTACTGAAGACAAAGGATATATTGTTTACAATTGTTTTGAAGGGCAACGTAAACCATTTGTGGTATCATTAACCGATAATAGCACGCCAACAAAGGGTATTATTAATTTGGTGATTTATAGAGATAAGTAATTGCGTATTCTTTAGTTTTCACAAAAGCTGCATTTTTAGGTTAAAGTAGCTTGATTAATCAAGAATTGCTTTTAATTCCCAATATCTATTTATATTAACAAATCATAGTATATTTGCACCCAAAAAAATTACCAACATTATGGACAAAAAATCGCTTATTGGTTTAGGGTTAATAGCCGTTATATTAATTT
>JAYVDU010000489.1:0-3014 GCA_043749245.1 Bacteroidota bacterium
CGTAAACTCATCTTCATCCACCGAAAATCTTCCTATAGTAAAGTCTTTCGTGTAGTACATTAGTTTTTCTTTTATGCTCAGAATTTTTGACTTGCCTACTGCTTTATTTATGAATTCCGGATTTTTGAGTTTTGTTAAATTACCTTCAATCTTCTGCAATTTATTCTTCAGTTCAACTGCTTGAGCGGCATACTTACCCCGTTCATCCCAAATATTTTGGAACTTCTGTTCAAAATCGAGTAATCGCTTCTGAATACGCAACAAAGAATCTTTAGTACTGCTGATGTGAAAAGAACTGTCTTTAGAAGCAATGATGGAATCAATTTTTTTTATTACTTCATATTTTATCTCCGAGAACTTCGGATTATTAATCACAGCATTATAAGCAGTGTATTTTGCATCTGTCAACAAAACTTCGTAATCCAAGTTTTTCAAATGCACATCAGGTAATCCCGCATTATATGTGAAATGTTTTTTCATTTCATTCAGCGTCAATTTTTCTAAAATAGATTGTTTGTACTGCGTGATATCAAAGTTGATGCCCCCCGACGACCACTGAGACTGCCAAGCATCGTTCAAAAAAACCGCCGAAAATTGACCTGTTAGTGGCATGCCTAAAAAATTGAAATTGGTACTCACGTTCGCATTCATAAATGTATTATTTTGCTGCAGCGTATCTTCCGAAGTATAGTAGTAATTCACATTCACTGTCGTTGATCGATATATTTTTTCGAACACATTTTTTTGCTTCACAATACCGTTGAATTGCTTCAATAATTGAGCTCCTTCCGATTTTTGAAAGTCTTTATAAATATCAGCCTGTACATTATCCATACGAATGACATTAAATAAATTTGAAAAAATAGAATCTCCTTCGAGCGTTTGCTTTATTATATGTACCGAACTCGTATCAACCGTCACAAACGTTTTTAATTTTTCGCTAATTGCTTGCGCCTTTGCCCAATTGGTAATCAGTGCAAAAAATACAATCCCCACTAAAATGTATAGCTTGAGCATCAGCAAACATTCAATTCTTACAAAAAACTGTACAGTATGGCGGTTATTTCTTTTTTAATTTTTCAACATCTGCTTGTAGTTGTTCGATGATAACTTGTTGCTCTTTTATGGCTTGTAGGAGAATTGGGATGATTTCGATGTAGTTGACAGCTTTGAGCTGAGTCGGTGGTTCTTCAGTCTTAATTTCTTTTCTTTCAATTACTTTAACACTTTTTACAGTAGGATTTCCTTGATTATCTCTGTCTGATTCATACTTTATAGATTCTATTAACTGTTCTTTTATAATAGTTTTACCAGGTTGCATCATAGTAGTTACCATATTTGGAGCAACTTTTTCTACATCTTGGGCAATAAATCCAGAGTGTAATTTTCTCTCAGAATTATCCTTTTCTGATTTTAGGTTGTATGTTTTAGCTGCTAAACTTTTTACTATTGATATTGCACCAGATAAATCATTTATATTTTCCTTTAAAGAAACATCTGACATTTGTAAGAGAGTTCCATTCACTGTTACATTACCATTAAAATAAGCCGCTAAAGCAGTATTTGTATATGCACTATCTACCGAACTATATATACCAATCATAATCCCTGGAGCATTTGGAACTGTGTATCCTCCAATACCTGGTATTATTTCTGTTCTCACTCCGTAAACATTGGTTATAGAATTTTTTGGTATTTTCATTAAATTATAAACACCATATCCATTAGATTGAAAACCACCATATATGTTCATATCATTTAAAACGCCTATCGTTTTTTGTAAATATCCTGCTATACTATCAATAGAAGTGTTTTTTACATTAGAACTATCAGATCTTTTGAAAATATTCTTAACTCCTATAACTTCATAATCATAATTATCTGGATTTGTGCAACTTCCTGGTACAAAAACCCCTGCTCCTCCTGGAGCATAACCGTTATTTGATTTCATGACATTATAAACGCCATAATTATTTTTGTTACCTTTCATCTCAAAATCATTATATAAACCCTGGACAACTCCATTTGGATTGTTTTGCAAAGTTTCATCTATATAATTACGAAAGAATTTTATATCTCTTGAATTCGGGACTCTAACAGAATTATAAACTCCATTCAGTTGATTACTAATTGTATCCATTTTATTAAGAATAGCTGTAGATTGAGAGCCATTTGGTGCTTGATTATTCGGTTTTTCCCTTAAATAATTATAAATACCATTAACATATTGACCATATCTAGTCGTCATCTCGTTCTGTATTCCAACCCTGACATATCCCACTCCAAGAGCAGGAACACAAGTTAAGTCAAATGTACCGTTCCAAGGTAATAACTCGCTTGAGTGAATATTTTTAAAGTCATAAAAATATTTTGATTGGAGATTAAGGGCTGTATCGGTAATAGTATGTTTAAGAGTTAAGCCGAACTGTTTATTGAAAGCTTCTACATTTATTCGAGCCTCATCTGCACCATCTCCAATAGTTGTAAATTTAGTTGTGTCTCCTACTACTACATTTAAATTACGCTTTACAGTAACTTGCGCGACTATCAAATTTGTAAACCCCGATAAAATAAAAGCAAAGAGGATGCGCTTTCTAAGAATCATTAAATTCATAAAATTAGATTTATTAGATGTGAAATGATAACGATTAAGCCTTGAAACTGACTTGCGTAGTAAAGTAAATTTTGGGTACATAGTTTAATTTTGTTTTAATAGTGGGAAAAATTTACATTGCCAACAGTTATGTTAGCAATATTTAATTTTTCTTAGAGTTATTAACCACCACAAATATATTCCGACTCGGCGGTATTTAAAAATTATAGAGTAAAAATTTACAAATAATTAATATTGAAGTATTTTAGACTATTAAATTCCTTGTCAAATGTTTGAAAAAGCTATTTCAGGGCGATGCAATTAATTTTATAATTTTATTTATGTTAATTATTTTAAAAATGACAATCAAACACAAGCATAAATTAAAAAAGTTAGAAGATTTCTGTAGGCTGACTTTGAT
>JAYVDU010000490.1:0-9910 GCA_043749245.1 Bacteroidota bacterium
GGTAAAACTATTGTAAATTTTAAAGTAAGTTTGCATCATCCTTATTTTTTAATAACAACAACGATTTCATAACATGAGCGCTAAAAGAATATATTCCCTGCTTGCCTTTTTTATTGCCTTTTTAATTGGTATGTATGTTTACAATAAATACCATGTAGCGCCTAAAATTGATATTTCTAAATTGGATATTGTAGATGCTAATGCTCAAAAATTCGATATTAAATCCTTGAAAGGAACCAAAGTAATTATTAGTTTTTATGCCTCGTGGTGCCCCAATTGCATTGATGAATTGAAGGTATTGAATAAAATAAAAAACGATAAATTGTCTGATATTACGGTACTTGCCATTACAGATGAATCTATTGAAAAATTAGTTTCTTTTAGAGATAAAAAACAATATCCTTTTACCTTCATGAAATTAACCAAACCATTTGGTGATATTGGTATCGTTTCTATACCAACGGTCTACCTTGTAAATCCAAATAACGAAATCGTTTATGATAAAGTAGGTTATATCGATTGGGAAGACGAATCAACCCTCAGTCATTTAAAAAAGTTGATGGAGTAGGGGGATTGTAGTTTTGAAAAATCTTTTATGTAGCATTCTGAGTATATAGTTTTATCGCATTTAACTGTTTTTTCTTTTGATTTGATTCTTCTTCAATATCAAAATCGTTTTGTATTCCAAGCCAAAATTTAGCGCTATTTCCAAAGTATTTAGAATGTCTTAATGCTGTATAGGCCGTAATTCTTCTATTACCTTTTATGATTTCAGATATGCGTGTCTGAGGAATACCAATATCTTTAGAAAGCCTGTAAGCGCTTATTTTTAAGGGAATAAGAAACTCTTCTTGAAGAATTTCACCCGGATGTATGTTTCTTAATTTTTTCATTTTATTGCGCATAACTAGCTCGTAACAATATTTTTCAACCCGACTAGCTTATCGGATTTAATCTTTTTTTGTAAATAATAAAGAGTCATTGTTTCAAAGTCCTTGAAGGTTTTAAAACCTTCAAGGACTCTTTTTTAGAAGTATCAATGAATCTTAATTTCTTTTAAATGCAATTAAGTCCTAATCCTAACACTTACAAAGTAATTCCCACCACTTATGATAAAGCAATATGATGTGATTAGCAATTGATTTAGTTTTATGGAATAATAAGAAAAAGTCCGTCTTATAATCAAATTCATTAAAACTAACAGCTACTTATGCAACCTCTAAACTTCATCATCAGCATTCCGGAGCCCTGTCACAAAGACTGGAATAGCATGACGCCCGACACAAATGGGAAATTTTGTAATTCTTGTAGCAAATCAGTAATTGATTTCACCAACAAAACAGATACAGAAATACATGCCATGATGATGGATCGAAAGGATGAAAAAGTATGCGGGCATTTTAAGAAAACACAGGTCAATCGTCCTTTATCGCTAACTATTCCTTTTCACACCTTGCCCCGAAACCTTTCTCCTGCAAGGGCTTTTGCGGTAGCCTTATTTATTGTATTTGGTACGTTATTGTTTAGCTGTACCAACGAACATAATCAAAAAATAAATGAGATTGCCTTGACTGAACCAAAAAGTGAAGAGAGAATAATGCTAGGAAATATGTTAATGTTACCGTATCCTCAAAGTATAGATACAGTTAAATCAATAACCTCTGAAGGCATTTCCGTTTGTACAACTACTGGTGATGTTTGTTATGTTGAAGTGCCTGTAATAGATAGTATTCCAACGGTAACGATTGAAGGTGAAACTATTTATACAATTGATAGTGAAATGATATTAGGAGGCGCTGTATTTTATATACAGCCAGATACGATTGTAACAGATTCGATAATATCCTATAAACAATCCAAAGCGGAAGTGATTCACCCTGAAATGGATGTTAAGCTTCAAGCATATCCCAACCCTACTTCAGGAAACGTAAATCTCAGTTATGAGGTTTTAAAAAGAGGAAATGTGCAACTTGATTTGTTTGATATTAAAGGTGTTTTGGTGAAAAGTCTCGTATCTCAACAAAATCAATACGAAGGGAACTATATCATCCCTACCGACATAAGCAATTTAATAGATGGGGTTTATATTTGCCGAGTTATTATTAATGGTGTTGAAAAAACAACGAAGCTAATTATTGCTAAATAAGGATTGTTTTTAGGATTTATACTGTCAAAATTTAAATAAATTATTACTTTTAGTTTTTGTAAACGAAGTCGTCATAGATGAAGGTATTTTTATTTTTTATTTGTATAATTTTAGTTCCTAAAACTTTTTTCTCCCAAAAAATGTATAACGATTTTTCTGTTTTATTGCACGAGGAAACTATCAACAAGGTATTTACAGCCATTGGCGAAATTAGCGGGAAAAATGAATTTGAAGCATTATTAATTAAAGGGCATTATAAGTGGACTATTGTTAATCCTAAAATTAATTTATTACCTGATAGCAGTGATTTTACTTGCGATGCCAAAGTAGTAGTTGGTCCGTTTAAATACAGTACACAAGTGACAGGCAACGTGAAAATAGGCTACGATAACGAGTATAATGAAATTAGCATCAAAATTACCAAAGCTATATTTGAATTATATACGGTTATTTTAGGAAAAAAAATTCACATCAAGGATATACATTTAGAAGATTATTTTAAAGACCCCTTTACATTTGAAGGCCCTAAGAGCTTTGCAACCAATATGTCGTTTACATTACCCGATAGCACCGTTAAAAAAATATACGTGCAGCCAACGGAGTGCGTCATGAAAGTGGAGAAACAAATGATTGTCACTTCTTGCGAAGTAATTGCCAGCGATAAACCAATTGAGAAAAAAGTGAAGGTAAAGCTTCCTATTCAGGCAGTTGATAGAACTAAAAATACTTCCATAAAAAAATAAATGAAAGTTTTTTTTAAACATAACGCCGTTTATCTTTTTTTGTACCTATTGTTATTGGCTTATTTAGCCTGTATTTTATTAAATTACGGTAAGGTACAAATACATCAATACATTAATAACTATGTTGGAAATGCCTATTTAGACCTGTTTTTTAAACACATTACAGAATTAGGCGATGGCTTATTCGCTATTTTTTTAGTGATTATTTTATTATTTAATAATATAAAAAAAGCCATTTATTTGTTGTTATCTTATTCGTTCGCGTCATTATTAACAACGGTATTAAAGAATTTTGTATTTATTGATACCTGGAGACCAGGATTTGTATTTGAATACTTTGTTCGCCACCCCTTAAAATTAGTACATAATGTATTTCTGAATACAGGCAATAACACATTGCCTAGCGGGCATGCTACCGCTGCTTTTGCCGTGTTTTTTAGTTTATTATTTATGTCGAAAAATCATTTTTTGAAAAGTTTATTTTTTGTATTGGCTATTTTGGCTACTTTCAGCAGAACATATCTATCGCAACATTGGCTAATTGATATTTATATTGGGTCAATAATAGGCTTTAGTTTTTCTTTATTCTTTTACATCGTATTTTACCAAAAACCGTATACCGAAAAATTTAATTCATCTTTACAAAATTTAGTATCTAAAAAAAATAACCGTGTTTAAATTATTAAATAAAGATTTCAAAGCATACACATTTATTGTAATTGTGGCGTCGTTGTTATTTATTCCGTTTATAGGTAATGTACCTTTGTTTGATTGGGATGAAATAAATTTCGCAGAGTGTTCTCGCGAAATGGTTGTATCACACAATTATTCGGATGTACAATTATATTTCCAGCCATTTTGGGAAAAACCTCCTTTGTTTTTTTGGCTACAAGCCCTATCCATGAATGCTTTTGGCGTATCCGAATTTTCGGCACGATTTCCTAATGCGATATGTGGCGTCATTACATTGCTGGTATTATACCGCTGCGGTAAAAAACTAAACGATTACAAGTTTGGATTAATATGGGCTTTTGTATATGCATCAACTCTGTTGCCTCATTTGTTTTTTAAAAGTGGCATCATTGATCCTTGGTTTAATTTATTTATTTTTTTATCCGTTTATTTTTTAATTCAACATACCAATAACCCTGTTGGTAAATTTGGATTAAAAACAGTTTTATTAGCCGGTTTTTTTTTAGGATTAGCATTATTAACCAAAGGCCCTGCGGCCTTAATTTTAGTGGGATTAACAGTAGTTGTCTTTTTTGTGTTATCTAGATTTAAAAAAATATCATCACCGAAATTTGTTGTTTTATTTTTTTTGTCATTCTTGCTAACAGGTTTAAGTTGGTTTGCGATTGAAGTTTTAAAAGGTAATTCACATGTTATTAAAGAGTTTATCGATTATCAAATTCGCTTATTTAATACCGAAGATTCTGATCACGGCGGTCCATTTATTTATCATTTTGTGGTATTATTAATTGGTTGCTTTCCTTCCTCTTTGCTTTTAATTTTAGCACACAAAAAATCGAGCTACGATACACCTTTTCAAAAGCATATTAAACGCTGGCTTTTAGCGTTGTTTTGGGTCGTGCTTATTTTGTTTTCTATTGTGCAAACTAAAATTGTACATTACTCATCCTTATGTTATTTTCCTTTAACTTATTTGGCAACTTATGCCATTCAAAAAATAGTTACTAAAGAATTTCTATGGAAAAAATGGTTACATATTTTGTTCATAATAATTACTATTATAATGGGCGTCGCTTTTATCCTAGTAGGATGCATAGTTTTTTTAAAATCTTATATTCTTGATTATCACTTGATAGGTGATGAGTTTGCTGTTGAAAATTTAAAGGCAGATGTGTATTGGAGTGGCTTCGAATGGCTTATAGGCGCTGTGTTTTTGATTACAACCTTGTATTGGTTATATCAAATTAAACAGGGTAAACATCAATTTATTTATGGCTTATTTTTTACATCCTTACTAACTATTTATAGTTTGATTATGTTTATAGTACCAAAAATAGAGCAATACTCTCAGCATGCAGCTATTGAGTTTTATAAAATGTGCGGTCAGCATCAGTATGCTATTGAGACATTAAATTTTAAAAGCTATGGTACATTATTTTATGGACAAATAACAAATGAGGTATTTACAAATCCTGATTTTCCAGCATTTAAAAAACAAAAACAAAAAGTACTTGCTGATAATGATATGAATCCTGAAACGAACTCAGGCTATATTTTAAAGAGTTGGCTGATGTCTCAAAACTACCATCAACCGGCTTGTTTTGTAGCTAAATGCTCTGAAAGAGACCTCGATAAAAATTACCCGATGTTAAAAGAATTATACCGAAAAAATGGGTATGTTTTTTTAGTACGTTTCCCTGAAAAATAAAAAATATGATAATTGATTTAAGAAGTGATACAGTTACAAAGCCTTGTAAAGCAATGCTTGATGCAATGTTTAACGCTCCTGTGGGAGATGATGTATTTAATGAAGACCCAACAATTAATGCTTTAGAAATAAAAACGGCATCTTTATTTAATCATGAAGAGGCTTTGTTTTGCCCAAGTGGCACTATGACTAATCAAATTGCGATTAAGTGCCATACGCAACCTGGCGACGAGTTATTGTGTGATATCAACTCTCATATTTATAATTATGAAGGTGGTGGAATCTCATCTAACTCTGGTGTTCAGGCTAAGTTAATACAAGGCGATCGTGGACGAATTACTGCAGAGCAAATTGAACAGCATATTAATCCTGAGTATGATTGGTTATCTCATACATCTTTAGTTTGCCTTGAAAACACCGTTAATAGGGCAGGGGGGAGTTACTATCAATTAGAGGATGTCAAAAAAATAAAACAATTGTGCCAGCAAAAGCAATTGTCTTCACATTTAGATGGTGCTCGTATTTTTAATGCATTGGTTGAATCTAACTATACAACTCATGATATCGGCAAACAGTTTGATTCCCTGTCAATTTGTTTATCAAAAGGTTTAGGAGCTCCTGTAGGTTCGCTATTAATTGGTAATAAGGAATTCATTAAAATAGCCCGACGTGCGCGTAAGGCATTTGGTGGTGGTATGAGACAAGCCGGTTTTTTAGCTGCAGCTGGAATTTATGCTTTAGATAATAATATCAATCGTTTACGTGAAGATCATCATCGTGCTAAACAAATAGAAACTGTTCTTAAAACGCTACCTTATGTAGAAAGCGTATTACCGGTAGATACCAATATTATCATCTTTAATTTAACGGATAAGTATACGGCTGTTTCTTTTGAAGAGGCTTTAAAACCTTATCATATAAAGATAGTGGCATTTGGCAAACAAACCATTCGTTTTGTAACCCATTTAGATTTTACGGATGATATGCTTGCGATAGTGCTTAACGTTTTAAAAAAAATGTAGTAGTATTTTAGTGGCTTCGTTATTACAAGGAGATACACGACGTTATTTATTTTTTGTGGATAGTATTACTATTTTGAGAAAAATTGGCTTTAAAGAATCCCTTGCAGTTGTGCAAAATCAAAACATAGTTTTATTTTTACAAATAATAATGCAGTTTCATGTAATTGTTTTAATGCGACTTTATAGTTGTTCTAATTAGCGCTTGAAAGAGAACGCAGTGTCTGATAAGAAAACTACAAGTTCGATGCTTGCTATATCGCTCCAGCGTTATAAATAATAGGATTTAGCTTGCTTGTACTGAGCGCAGTCGAAGTGTTGCAAATGACTATTTTTAAGTCGAGTATAAAAAAAAATTGGAGTTTTATTACTGACACTAGTTATAAGCTTTTGAAAACCAATAATAAATTTTCACTCAGCGAACATACCTGTTCAAGATAGGTGTATGTTTTGTATCTTTAAAGCGCTTAGCGATATGTTACCAGTAATGCCGAGTGGCGAATCCTTAGAAAATTATTGCTAAAAAATTTTGAAATTGTTACCTAATTAGCTAACTTTGTTCCGTGGACAAAAATACTACTAGAGAAATATTTTATTACAAGGACTATTATCTTGACTTCTTTGGAAAACTGAAACCAGAGGTTAGGAAAAAGTTCAACTGGACATTACAACTTATTTCGATAATTGACCGTGTACCTGAGAAATATCTCAAACACTTAACTGGGTCGACAGGACTTTACGAAGTTCGGGTTGAAGTTGGATCTGATATATATAGAGTGTTTTGCTTCTTCGACAAAGGCAAATTAATCATTTTGATTAACGGCTTTCAAAAGAAAACACAAAAGACACCTTCGAACGAAATAGAACTTGCAGAGAAACTAAAAAAACAATACTTCAATGAAAAAGACAAATAAAAACTTGACCTCACTTGCTGAGCACATAGAAAAACAATACGGCAAACGCGGGACAAAAAAGCGAGAAGAATATGAAGAAGGTTTTGAAGCCTTTAAACTTGGTGTTATGCTCCAAGAGCTTCGTAAAGACCAAGGGATGACGCAGGAGCAACTGGCAGACAAGTGTGGCACGACAAAGACTTATATTTCACGCATTGAAAACAATGCGAGCGATATTCGTCTTTCGACACTTATGAGAATTATCAGTGAAGGACTCGGTGGACATTTAAAGCTAAGTGTTGATTTTTAAAGGCACGTACCGGTAACAGCACAAAAAAAATGCGAGTGGAAGTATAAGTTTTTTTGACTACATGTTGCCGCTTCGCAATAGTTTCTTATTTTTATTTAGGAAAAAGGAGAACAGTATTTCGGCAACTAATTGATATTATGTCGGTAGAAAACATTTCGGTTTCAATACCGCACTTCTTTTAGCTACAAAACGTTATAAATAAGTCGTTGGAAAGAAAAACTAAAACATCATATATGAATTTTAAATATTTTGAAAACGCAGACCAACTTCTCTCACAAGTAGATAACCAAGTTGAGTGTGCCTGTTGTCATTTAACAAAAAAATGTTTTGAAGCAACATTGCATTTTGTTGTTTGTAGTGATTGTTTGACAACTAATCAACTATATAAACTAGATACAACAAATTGTAATGGCGACATCAATGAGTTAAAAAAGCAAATCAAATACCTAAATTCAAATTATACCGAAAAAGAAATTGACAAGATTGCTAAAGAGAAAACAGAAGAGTTAGAAAAAACAACTCCACATATAGTTACTTGGCAGGACTGGGACTGGCCTTGTTCAGATGGTGATTATTGCAAATTTATTGGTTATGGCTCTAAAGCTCTATATAATAAACTATCTAAAAATGATGGAAAGACTCTTTTCACAAACTCAATGTACAAACATTTGAAAGATAGCGATACGGAATATCTTTGGGACGAAATAATGAGTGAAGAGGAAATTATAAACTATGAGGACAGTTCACAATACGGAACATTATTCTACGTTTTCAAAAGTTTAAACTCAGAGAATATTGTGACAGTATGGGACTGTGATTAAACTTCGTACAACGGCCAACTTACAACACCACATAAAAAAATTCAGACCAAAGTATAATCATTTGCAAAAGAAGTCCCTTCGCAAAAGAAGTTTATTTTTCTTTACAAATGTCTAAAAAGCAGTTGCCTCACTTCCCATTAATATAACCGTAAATGCTGGCGGTTAATTGTTAGCTTTACAGCTATGGAGGAGCAGGAGCATGATTCACAAAAGCCACGTCGGGTAAGATATAAAGGAACACATCCCAAATCCTTTAAAGACAAATACAAAGAACTACAGCCCGAGCAATACGCCGAGGATATTGAAAAAGTAATGCAGCAAGGACGAACGCCCGCTGGCATGCACCGTTCTATTTGTGTGAACGAAATTATGGAGTTTCTGCAAATTGTACCAGGTCAAACGGGCTTAGATGCTACCTTAGGTTATGGCGGACATAGTTTAGAAATGTTAAACCGTTTGGCTCCTGGCGGTTTATTATATGCCATTGATGTAGATCCCTTTGAATTGCCAAGAACACGAGAGCGATTAGCCGCATTGGGTTTTGGCTCAGAAATAGTAGTTATTCAAAAAATGAATTTTTCAGATATCGATCAATTGGGTATTGTTGCCGGTACGTTGAATTTTGCATTAGCAGATTTAGGCGTGTCTTCCATGCAAATAGATAATCCTGAAAGAGGTTTTTCTTTTAAAATTGAAGGTCCATTGGATTTAAGGCTTAATCCAAAAAGTGGAAAATCAGCCGCGACACTTTTAAAAAATAGTTCTCAAAAATACTTAGAAGAATTGTTCGTAGTTAATTCGGACGAACCATACGCAAAACTAATTTCTATCGCTATTATATCCAGTATGGCAAAAGGCTTGGTAATAGAGACCACCACGCAGCTACAAGAAATTATTACGGAGGCTTTGGAAACCGTACCCTTAAAAAACGGAAAGGATGATATTAAAAAATCCTGTCAGCGTTGTTTTCAGGCATTACGTATTGCAGTTAACGATGAGTTTGGTGTGTTAGATAAATTTTTGGAGAAGCTTCCAACCTTACTTGCTTCCGGTGGACGCGTAGCCATACTTTCTTTTCATTCGGGAGAAGACCGTCGCGTTAAAAAATCGTTTCAAAATTTATATAGAGAAGGTATTTACTCAGAAGTAGCACCCGATGCCATTCGCCCATCAGCCGACGAATGCCATACAAATCCTCGATCCAAATCTGCTAAACTACGCTGGGCTATTAAAGCATAATAAATTGTTTTTATTATAATTCTATGTCTGTTCGAAAAAAAAATGTGTTCTTTTAATTTTTTGTTTCAAGAACCATTTTAACAAAAGCATCTCAATACGAAATGCAAAGGGCCGGTATTGTTAATCGAAGTGACTATTATAGTTGGAATGTTGAAAAAGATAAATAAAGAACCTAATTGTTTTTTTGTTTTGCAATCAATCAAATAAATGCAGACCTTTGGGTTACATATTATGAAGAACAAAGTTGAAATTTTAGCCCCTGCAAAAAACTTAATACAAGGGATGGCTGCCATCAATGCGGGTGCTGATGCCGTATATATTGGAGCGCCTCTGTTTGG
>JAYVDU010000491.1:0-9909 GCA_043749245.1 Bacteroidota bacterium
TAGTTGTTTTGGTTCTAAAGCTTTATAGCCTTTTATTTTTTTATAAATAACCTCTACTATTTTACCATTTTGCTGTATTAGTTCAACTTTTGCACCATGCGTATTGCTATAAATAGCATGTACGTGAACTGGTAAATGGTCGTTTGAGTAAAAACGTAAAACTATACCATTATATTCAAATAATTTTGGACTCATATTAATTCAAAGTTACAAAATTTTTCAATCAGTCGCTATCTCGTTTTTTACTCTTTTTTTTAATACTATCCTTAATGGGTTCATCCTTAATTAAGGGTATATACTTAATGGGTTCATCCTTAATTAAGGGTATATACTTAATGGGTTCATCCTTAATTAAGGGTATATCCTTAATGGGTTCATCCTTAATTAAGGGTTCATCCTTAATGGGTTCATCCTTAATTAAGGGTATATCCTTAATGGGTTCATCCTTAATTAAGGGTATATCCTTAATGGGTTCATCCTTAATTAAGGGTATATCCTTAATGGGTTCATCCTTAATTAAATTACGGGTAGATTACGGGTGTGGCAACAGGTATTGCAACAGGTGTTGCAACCTCGATTGCAACAGGTGCAATAACGCAAAACATGCACAGATAGGGTGTTTGCATTTTAGATATACATTTAAAAAGCATATACTTTCATCGAAAACTGCACATTTTATAACCAAAACTGCAACGCTCAGCAACAATAATTGCAACGCTCAGCAACAATATTGTTGCTAAACTTGCACTTAACTAAAATGTATTATATTTGAATTTAATAACGAATCCTACCTCCTTATTAATTCATAAAAAAAAGGTTGCCATTGTCGGGCAACCTTTTTTTTTAACAAGAGTTTTTCAAATTCCTAAGGTATAATTTTTTGTAATTTAATTTTTCTGTATTTATTTAAGCCGTTTCGGGAGCTTTCAATAAGAGCCTCAACCTCTTCATAAACTGCATCAAATTGTTTTAGCGTACTTTTTTTGTATTCACCTAAACCTTTACCCTCTAAAGTAGTGAGTGGGATTTCACTATAATTACAATAAAAATAGTTTTTATTCTTGCTATTGTAGCACACCTCAAATACAAATAAATGTCCTGTTTTTTTATTAACATCGGTGATACATAAACAGCATTTTAATTCAGGCTGGTGTTTATCAACTTCCTGATAACAAGTACCAATTAGTTTTTTAGTTTCTTTTAATTTGGCTTTAAAATTAATTTCACTTAATTTTTTCGAAACTTTATTTTGCTTAAGCTTCAAAGCATTTGATATTTTTTCTAATTCAGCCTTCTTTTTCATAATAATTTACCCTGCTTTATTAATTGGACTATTATACCCTTTTCTATCAATATTCTTGAAGACAGCATCTTGTAATTTAACACCTTTACTAATATCACGACTAAATCCAATCATAAATCCCTTTAAATCGGGGTTTTGAGGGTATTTAATTATTTCCTCTGTAAATCGCTGAACAATTATGTCTTCATAGAAATAAGAACTATGAACCCCTAAGTACCCTGATATTCTTTTTAAAGTATTCAAAGTAATAGTTTTATTTGTAAATGATTTATATAGACTTGAACTAGAAATATTTAATACTTGACACATCATCGAAAAAGACATTCCGTTAGATTTTAATAAATATTTAATTTTTTGAAGTAATAAATCGTATTCATTTTCATATAAATCTTCTACATCAACACACAAAAATTTTGCAATTATCTCTATTTGACTTTGAGAAACAGTATTGTTTTCAAGATCTTTTTCAAATTTTAATATATCTATCTTCAGTAAATTACAAAGATGAGCTAATGATATTTTTTCCTGCTTTAAAATCTTATAAAAATAATCTCTTTGCATAATTAATATTGTTGATTTTCAATTAATTAAGGCAAATTCTCAAATTATATAGTGTCATTTAGGACACTTTTGTGTTATTTAGAGTATATTTGCGTTATTAATAACAAATATATGAAAAATTCAACTATAACAACAGAAAATACTACAAATGTAGTTTCAAAAATAATTGGAAATAAAGTCGGTTTCGGATTTAAGCCAAATAAAGAATTTTACCTAAAGTCAAAAATAAATCAAAAAAGATTTGGAATGATCTGTAGTGGCAAGGTAAGTCCAACATTGGAAGAGTTAAATTCTATATGTAAGTATTTCAACGCAGACTTAAAAGATTTTATATAAACAATATGAAACTCCAAAAGAAACATCCTGTAAAAAGCAATGTCAGTTTCGGTAATAGGTTTACGCAACTGAGCTTCGTAAAACAAAAAAATAAAGCATTCTTAGAAATGTGCTACAAAAAAATGAACATTAACCAACCTCCAAAAACCATATCATAATGAGCGAAATAATAACAGTTGAAATGCTTGATAAAAGGGTTTCATTTTTACAAACGACAATCGAAAAACTAACAGAACTTGTTACAGGGCAACAATCCGAACCGACCTACTCGGTAAAACAAGTTGCCATCAAATTAGGGATAAAACCAGGGGGGGTATTGTACCATATTCGAGAAGGCAATATCAAAACCACAGGAAATAGAAAACGATTTCTGAAAATTAAAGAGAGTGATTTAAACACATACATAGCAACACTAACAAATATGGAGGCAAAAGACTAAGACACACAACTAAAGCAAACGTAAAGGAATTAAAACAAGCACTTAGCGGTAAACTAAAGGGCTAACAAAAATTAAAAGTATAAAATATAACACTCAACATACAACCATAAAACCAAAGTATGTCGAGCGTAAAACATCAGTAATACAATAGTAATAAACAGGTAGTATAATGATACTATATAAATAAAACCAAAGTAAAATGAAAGAACAACAAGAGAACAACACGGGTAATATAGGGCAAATAACGTTTAAGTTAAGCTCGGAAGAACGACAAACTATTGATGAAATGGTGGTACAATCAGGGCTTAATCTATCGGAATACTGCCGAATAAAGTGTTTGATGGACGAAGAAACATTGATTTCTCAACGAAAACGTATTGCTGAGTTAGAAAAGGAAATAAAAATATCAAAAGTAAAATTATCTTGCTTTAAAAATTCAGATGTAGGCAGTAACGATGTTGTGTTAAAGTTAAATATAGAACAAAGGGCTTTACTTAATAGGCTATATGGCGAGGCAAGTAAATTTTATGGATTTTTTGACTTTAAAGACGATGTAAAAAATGATTTGAATTATAATATTCTATATCTGCTAATGATTACTCCTATAATATGTCTTAATGTGGCGAATAAGGAGAACGAAGATGAGGATGGAAATATTGTTCCATATCATAACAATATGTTAGATGTTTTAAAGGGTCAAGATTACAATTATTGGAGGGATTTAATTGAGGAAGTATTTTCAGAGCATTTACGGTATCAGTAAACAAAAAGCCCTTTGTCGGGAAACAAAGGGCTTAATAAAATTAATAACCAACATTCAAAAAATCAATTATTATGGAAACAAATTTAGTAAAAAAGGGCTTACAAAGTATCTACGGTGGGCTTCAAATGTTAAGCGATAACAAAACAGAAAATTTAAGCGCCTTAGCCAAAATATCAATCATATTAGGTAATCCAACTGTTATCGAACACTACCAACTTAGCGAAGATATTAATCAATTTCTTTCCTCTCTTCACTATTTACTTTCTGATTTAGATAAAGGAAGTGTGAAAAAAATCACAAATTATATAAATGAGCAAGAATTAATCTCCGAAAACTAATACATAAAACTATGAGAGATTTCGTGAAAGTAATGTTTTACTATAAAAACAAAAAAGCCAATAAATTAGGTTTAGTGCCTATATATTGCCGAATAACTGTAAGAGGTAGGCGCTCAGAAATTAGTACAGGTGTTTGTGTTATGCCAGCAAATTTTGCTTTTGGTGCTATACTGCCTTTAAATGAAATGCTTATTAACCAACAGAAGCAATTGGATTTAATAAAGTTGCGGTTAAATAGAATTGAAACAGATTTGAGATTGAGAGATGAATATATCAGTGCTGACAGGCTAAAAGATTATTATGTCAATGGATTTAAAAGTAAAACAACTTTTGCAGAAATAGCAGAAGAGTATTTATGTAAAAAAGCTAAAATGATTGAGCTGGATTACTCGATAAAAAATTACAACCGATACAAAAGAGCTGTTGAATTGGTAAATGAATTTATACTAATTGGCCGTAAGCATAAAGACTGTGCAATTTATGAGATTAAACAAGCCTTTGCCGAAGATTTTTATTTGTATTGCCGTTCACAAAAAAAACATTCAGCTAATTATTTTAAAAGAACGTTAGGTGTTTTAAAATCAATAATAGATTATGCTGTAATAAATGATTATGCTGATAAAAATTATTTAGCCAATTACACTATAAAAGGCTCAAAACAAGCTCCACTAAAACACCTATCAATAGAGCAAATTAGAATTATTAGGGATGCGAAATTTGACAGTATGAGATTAAATAATGTAAGAGATTGCTTTTTATTTCAATGCTTTACAGGGCTTGCTTATGTTGATTTAGCTAAGTTTTCTGTTCAAAATATACAAACCGAAGCTTCGGGCTTTAAATGGATAATAATAAACCGCACTAAAACAAATACAAAAAGTACAATCCCATTATTAAAAGAAGCGGAACAGATTATAACTAAATATATGGATTT
The DNA here is from genome assembly GCA_043749245.1 of Bacteroidota bacterium. GTDB lineage: Bacteria > Bacteroidota > Bacteroidia > B-17B0 > Aurantibacillaceae > UBA4416. Next base: position 4,675 of record JAYVDU010000491.1, read on the forward strand.
AACACACCGTACAGATGATAAAATTGTAAATAGCGGAGTGTTACCAGTGTATTCAAATCAAAAAATGAATGAGTACTTAAAAGACATAGGCAAAATTTGCAATCTGCCATTAGACTTATTTACAACTCATACTGCTAGAAAAACCTTTGCTATGATTGCTCTAAATAGTGGAAAAGCATCGTTAGATAGCGTGAGCAAAATGTTAGGGCATACAAAAGTATCAATGACACAACAACACTATGCTTTTGTAGACACAAAAAAAATAGCTAACGAAATGCAAGACTTCATATTTATAAACCAACAATAACATATTATGGAAACAACTAAAAAAACACAAATTGAAACATTACTAAATGGTTTGTTTGATTTAAACGACTATACTGGCAATGAGGGCGCAACTAATTATTTAGACCTAATTTATATAGGATTTATTTCCTCGTTGGAATGCGAAGAAATGGAGGGTAGAGATAGGGCAAATCTTACATTCTTTTTTTTGAAACTAAAAGAACTAATAGAAAGCTCTAAAGGGCTAAGCAAAGAAGACCTTGCCGACATAAAACAAGCGCATAATAAAATAATGCCTAACTAAAAATATAAAAAATGAAAAATGTAACCATTATTACAGGCAAACAAGCCTCAGGAAAAACAACAAAAGCAAAAGAAATGGTAGCTAACAAAAAAGCAGTTTTTTTACTACAATTTGAAATTTGTAATAACTATCAATACTCTAAAATTCTAAAAGATACGGATGTTATTGTGATAGATGGATTAGGATTAAGGGAAAAACAGGAAATTATAAAACTAATTTCTTCAGATACTATTTTAGTAAATAGAAAACATGAAGTTCCTTTTAAAATGGAACGACCTGAATTGATTTTGGTTTCAAACTCATTAGATAAAAAAGACTTTCCATCGCTTCCATTCATCAAATTTATAGAAATGTAATGTTGCTTAAACAACAGCTAAGATTATGCAAACTGAAATTCCCGAAATAAGATACTTCCAACAGCGATGTAATGCAATTGGTTTAACTCCCGATAAGAACAAACTCATTACGAAAGAACACAAAGCCTTAGCCAATAGTAAAAACATTGAGTATCCTTTACTTTGCGAAAATGAAAAGACGGGAGATGTAATAATACCTATTTATGGTTTAGACGGACACCCCGCCAATTACTACCAAGATAATGAAGGTAAATTACAAAATGGTAAAACAAAACCTTTTGAAATTATTCGATATAAGCCGGGCAATGAACCAAAAGATAAAAATGGTAATATTTTAAAGTACCACACGCCAAAAAGTGCAAAATCTTTGCCGTGGATTAGTCCCAATATTATTGATGCGTTTAGCAAGGGAAACGAGATTGATACTATTATCATCACTGAGGGTTACATTAAAGCCATTTCAGGTTGGCTAAACGGATTGCATATATTCGGATTAAGTGGCATTCAAAACTCAAAGGATAAGGACACAGGGACATTACACCCTTGTATTTTAGAAACGATTGAAAAGTGCAAAGTAAATAACATCATTTTATTATACGATGGCGATTGTAATAATATTAGTTTGAAAGCTCTTGAAGAGGAAAAAGATTTATATAAACGTCCGAAAGGGTTTTTTACATCTGCAAATAATATCAATGAGCTATTAAAAGATTCTCGAAAAGAAAGGCACTTTGATATATACTTTGCAAACATCAATACTCTTGAATTAGAAGGCGAGCCAAAAGGCTTAGATGATTTATTTGAAGCTTTTGAAGAAAATAAAAAAGAGGTTATAAAAGAGCTTACCAAGTTCAGTAAACAAAAGCCATATTATTTCACTCGTATATGTATAACAGCAGGAATGTATAAGGTGCTAAATCACTTACACATTAATAATGCGGAAACATTTTACAACGCCCATAATCAAATCATTAAAGAAAAAACCTTTATTTTCAATGGTACAAAATTTCAGTACGATTACGAAAAGAAAGAGTTAAAAATAATGGTGCCTGGAGCTGCTAAAAATTATTTTAGAGTTGGTGATAATTATTTCGAAAAAATACAAGTGCCAAATAAATACGGTGTATTAGAATACCGATATGATAAACGCCAAAAGAGTACCATTATCGAAGATCACGGAAAAAAATTAACCGAGCACGTTCCTAAGTATAAAGCATTTTGCACGAAACCCGACCACGTTAATTATCAAGAAGTAATAGACAACTGCTTTAATCGTTATAAACCATTTGAACATGAGCAAGGTACGAGTTTAGACTGTCCTGAAACATTAGCATTTATGAAACACATTTTTGGCGAACAGTTGGAAATTGGTTTGGATTATGTGCAATTACTGTATCAAAAACCTACACAAACACTCCCTATACTTTGCTTGGTAAGTAGAGAAAATAATACAGGTAAATCTACCTTTGGAAAATTACTGAAAGCCATTTTTACAGGTAATATGGCAATTATTGGTAATGCCGATTTAGAAAATGATTTTAATGCAGGTTGGGCAGATAAATTAATCGTTTGTTGCGAAGAAAGTTTTATTGACAAGAAAAAAACCGTCGAAAAAATTAAGTCCCTTTCTACGGGTGATAAAATACAAATCAATCAAAAAGGCATTGACCAAGTAGAAATTGATTTCTTTGGGAAGTTCCTTTTTATGAGTAACAATGAAGATAATTTTGTGATAGCTAATGAACACGACGAACGTTTTTGGGTTCGCAAAGTTCCTAAAGCAGAAAAGGAAAGAACCAATTTATTGGAATTAATGATAGATGAAATTCCAAGTTTTTTATACTACCTGAACAATCGCTATTATAGCACCAAGTGTGAAAGCCGAATGTGGTTTGACCCAAAACTTTTAAAAACGGAAGCATTAAAAAAACTAATTGAAGGTAACAAGGTTGGCCCACAAAAAGAACTAACCAATATACTAAAAGATTTATTTACCGATACAGGCTTTTGGCATTTGAAATATTCATTAACGTATATTTGCGAAACTCTTTTGAATAAACGTTATGAGCGAAATTATATTTTACGGATTTTAAAAGATAATATGAATATGAAGCCAAGTTTAACATCTGAACGTTTTAAATTTCCTGAACTAAAAATTGTACAAGAAAATTCATATACCGAAAGAAAGGTTGTAATTAATGGCGAGTTAGGTAAACCTATTTTGTTTACAGCAGATAAGTTTTTAAATGAGGAAGAAATAAAAGCATTTGTGCTTAGTGAAGATGCTATTTATTTGGGGCAAGCCAATTTAGTTCCAGAAGATGTTAAAAATCGAGGTAAGCAACTTATAATGGACGCTCTTAACTCTCCTGTTCTCATCGAACCATCGGGAGAGCAAACTGAGATTATAGGTAATTTTAACAACGATGAAGATTTACCGTTTTAATTTAATTCCTCTAAAATTGCATTTTCCATTTAAAAGCCCTATTCATAGGGCTTTTTTATTTAAAAAAATATATTTAAAACGACCGTATTTTTTGTGTTTATACTTTTTATGATTTTATTTATTCAAACTCAAAAAAAACGATACAAAAGATACATTGGTTACAAGTCCAATAAACACTAATAAAAAGATGTAACCGAAATTGTAACCAATGTATCTTTTGTAACCAGTGTATCTTTTGTAACTTTTCGACAAAATGGCTATAAGCCTTTAATATCAAGCGTTGTAACCATGTAACTGAATGTAACGCAAAATATTAGTCCACACATTCAGGAAAAGTTGAAAAAACAGCAACTCTCAAAAAACTTTACTTAAAATAAAACTAATATCTTTAGTTATAATTAAGTATATTTGATTTTAAGAAGTAAACATATAAAAACTTAAACTTCACTAATTTTTAGGCAAACTTACAGAAACACAGTAATACCAAGCCTTGTAGCGGTTTTATAAAAGACTGGACGGGACCTCAAATCAATCCCCTTCATAAAACTTGAAGGGGATTCTTTGTTGATAATCTAGTTTTTTTGAATGACCTGATCGTAATATACATTTAAGTATTTCGTTAAAATAAAAAATGCCATTTTTCTTAATAAACTTACCACTTATCGAATAAAACCAACCAGTTACAAAATTGAATCTGTTTTCTCCAATAAAACAACAATATTTGTATTAGAATTACGTCTGTAAACAAAAGAAGGCTTTATAAACATTAACAAAAAGATAGTACAAAGAATTTTTTATTTAAAAACCTTTTTGTTATGTTTGGCGTCATTCTTTTTAACTAAAAAAAGTAACTAACTAAAAACACACAATTATGAGTAACAAAAAAACATCAGGCGGTTTTCCATTAATCGTTTCAGCAATTGCAATCATCATCTGTTTAGTAATCGGAATCGTAGTTTATAAATTTGTATTAGGAGATGCTGCTAACTTTGACGCAGAAGGTCCTGAAAAAGGGCATCCGCAAAATTTCTTTGGCATCATGTATAAAGGTGGATTTATTGTACCTATCTTATTAGGAACATTGTTTACAGTTATTTGCTTTTTCTTTGAGCGTTTAATTACTATCCAAAAAGCAAATGGTGCTGGTAACACAGATAAATTTGTAACTAAAATAAAAGAATTAATATCTGCAAATGATTTAGATGGCGCTATCGCAGCTTGCGACAAGCAAAAAGGTTCTTTAGGTAATGTTGTTCGTGAAGGTTTGGTAAAATACCAATTCGTTCAAAACGATAACACAATGGATAAAGAATCTAAAGTAGCAGCAATCTCTAAAGCATTAGAAGAAGCAACTGCATTAGAGTTACCAATGTTATCAAAAAATTTATCTGTTATTTCTACTTGTGCTTCTATTGGTACTTTAGTTGGTCTAATCGGAACGGTTGTAGGTATGATTCGTGCCTTCGGTGCATTAGCAGCAGCTGGTACTCCTGACACAGCAGCATTAGCAACTGGTATCTCTGAAGCTTTGGTAAATACCTTAGTAGGTATCTTATCTTCTGCATTGGCTATTATTTTCTACAACTTCTTCTCGAACCGTGTAGATCAAATAACTTACGCAATGGATGAAGCTGGTTTCTCTATCATTGGAGAATTTCAATCATCTCAAAAATAATTTCTTTTCCCTTTATGGAAACGAACTATAAATTGTATCTATTAATTAGTAACTAAAAAATAAGACATGGGAAAGATAAAAGTCGCAGCACATGCTCCGTCTATTGACATGACTCCAATGGTGGATTTAGCGTTCTTGTTGGTTACCTTCTTTATGCTTACTGCATCAT
>JAYVDU010000492.1:0-3000 GCA_043749245.1 Bacteroidota bacterium
ACATACAAATGTTTATTAGTTGCCGAAATGCTGTTTTCTTTTTTGCCTACAATAAAAATAAACAAATTTCCCGAAGGGACAACTTGTAGGCAAAAAACTTATACTAATGCTAGCATTTTTTTTAGGTACTGTTAGCAGCAGGGCTTTTTAATCACATTCTATTCAGGCATTCCTTTCCCTTCATTTATAAAACTTAATAAGCTGTTTGTAACATTCCCATCCCAACCGACTTCACAATCATTATAGCACTCTACCCCTGGAACTAACCCTATATGTGTAAAATCAATTTTGGTTTTGTTATTCTTCGATGAGATTTCAAAAACAACTTCGGTTCCATTCCATTCTTTCTTGTTATTAATCCAATGGAGATTGCAGTCGGTAACCTTCCAAACTACTTTTTTGTTTGGCATTAATTCAGTTATTTGAAAGTCAACGAAAGTTTGTCCAAAATCAACGTTGAACTTGTCATTTATCTTTTCTGTTTTACCTTTCACTTTTTTTGCCCACCAAAGATTTACTTGACAGATTTTTTTCATCACTTCTTCTGCAGAAGCGTTAACTGTAATTGTCCTGTGATAATTTTTTGGTTTCATTTTATTTGATTTTTATTTTGAAGTTGTTTCAGCAATCTGTTCCATTATCAACATGGGATTGAATTCAATATGGTGGTATAAAACCTTTCCATCGACAATTTCAAAAATGTCAATTAAGTAAAGTTCAATTAACTTTCCTGTTGCCGGAATTCCATTGAAATCTCCTGTGTGTTTAGCATTCCATTTTCCACTCACTACAATATGATTTCCCTCTTCTATAAAAAGCTCAAATGTGTGACGAGCTTCAAATGCTGATTTCATCATGTCCATCATTCCTAAATGCTCTTCGGCATTTATTGGAATTGGAGACACAGGATTACGAAACTGATATGTACTGCCCATAAAATTTTTAATTGTATTAAAATCATTAATCTCAAGAGCCGAATACCACGCTTTTACGATTTCTTTGTTTGTCATTTCGATTTGTTTTTATTATCTAAAATTGTTTGCAATTTGTTGAGTTTGTTTGTCCAGAATTTATCAAAATAATTAATGAAATCCTGCAGCTCATTAAAGCCGTCTTGTTTGAGGATACAATGTCTTTCTCTGCCAATGCCAGTAATTGAAATAAATCCTGCGCCATAAAGAATTTTTATGTGCTTTGAAACGGCAGGTCGGCTCATGTCAAAATTTTCCGCAAGAGAATTTATCTTCATGCTGTCTTTTGATAACATCATCAATATTTGTCTGCGGCTTGGGTCTGCAATTACTTGAAAGGCATCCAATGTTCGTGTTTTCATTTTTTAGGCACTTTTAAAAGTTCCGATAATTTGTTGCCTAAGAAACTCCATCCGTTATTGTGTGCAATAAAATCTTTCAGTAGTTCAAATCCGCTATGCACTAACAACAATTCTGTTCCGTTTTCAATTGGAGTTAATGTCCAACTTACTTTTGAAGTGTAAGGAGTTTTAGTTACTGCCCAATCATTCTTCCATAAATAACCAAGATGTGTGAACGGTTTTACTTCCAAAACTTCACAAACAACAAATGTGTTGTTCGGATTTGTAAAACGAAAATGATGTCCGACAACTGGCTCAAAATCGTTTGGCATCAGCCATTGCTCCATCAATTCTGGCTTGGTCAAATACTCCCAAATTTCTTGCGGAGTTTGATTAAAATAAAATGTGTGTTTGATTTCTTTTTGCATATTGAGTAACTTTTAAGTTACGCAAAAATAAGTAACTTAAAAGTTACAAACAAATTTTTTAAAAAATATTTTTTTTAAAAATGAAAAAATTGAAAGACTAATTATAAGTCGGACTGTGGGGTCTTTTAGCCTTGCTGCTAACGTTTGGGAGCTAAAAGAAGTGCGGTTTTGAAACCGAAAACTTTCTAAACATACAAAAGTTTATTAGTTGCCGAAATACTGTTCTCTTTTTTGCCTACATAAAAATAAGAAACTTTCGCGAAGCGACAAAATGTAGGCAAAAAACTTATACTAATGCTAGCATTTTTTTTAGGTGCTGTTAGGCGGTCGTACTATTTTAGAACCCAAACATATAATTCAACCCAAGTCCACACGAATAGAAATATTGATTTACGCTTCCACTATGAACTTTAGTTAAAGAAATTCTATAAATTGGAAATATTCTTAGTTTTGATTTCTTCATTGCTATGTCTAAACCTGCTCCAATTTGAAACTGTGGATTAACAGCATTGTATAAAGTAGTTGAAGCATAACCTTGTTTTTTTGTATGGCCATCTTCATACGTATTCATGGATGTTATTTTTTCACCTAAATAAATATTAGTTGAAATGCCTGTTGTAATAAAAGGTGCAATTTTTTTCTTACTCAGATAGATGTCAACACGTAGTGGAATGTCTATATATTTCACATTATAATTAAAATATAATTTGGTCGGTTGTTCAGCTACAAACGGAGGATTACCATTACCTAGTCTTGGGTCAATTTGATCTGCAAAATTTAGGTCTAGGTTTTTTGTTTTTTGACCTTTATTACTATACTCAACTCCTATTGTCAACGCTATTCTTGTGTTTATTTGATATAAAGCGCAAACGCCTAATGTATAACCAAACTTTGGTATTTCGTATGAGTCTCTGCTATTTGCAATAATTGCGTCGTTGCCTGTATTGTTTAAAAAAAGCCTGTAAGAAATGTCTGGGGAAGCAAAGCCGCCAATAAAAAATTGTCTTTTTCTGATTTCGTCCTGACCAAATAATGTAATATTTGCAAAAACGATTATTGTCAAAATGTATTTCATAGTTTAGTTGTTTTTCTTAAGTATGCTGCCTAACGTTTTCGCGGTTTGATTTCGGCCGACGTTTGAAACACATTCTACCGAAAAGCTACTAACGAAGATAACTGTTTATTGCCATTTGCAAAGAAAAAATAAAAAACTTTCTACCGCTTTTGCAAATGCTTGTACTTCTGCGAGGCTGAGGCAAA
>JAYVDU010000493.1:0-2977 GCA_043749245.1 Bacteroidota bacterium
CCTGCAAATTAAAATGGGAGCCAGCCTATAATAATTTCTCTGCTTGCAGACCATGTGTCAAAAAATACATAAGCGAAGCAAATTAATAATACGCTTCAAAGACGCGAAAATAGCCCGTTCAAGTCTCGTTTTTAGCAGCTGCGCTACTAAAAACTAAGACTTAAACAAGCAGGGTCATTTATGACAATGAGAAATCAGAAAACTATCTTTATCAAAGTAGACTTGAAGAAATACTTGTTGATAAATATGCAAACTCTGACAAACAATATTTGAGTTTACTCATCAAAGGTTTAAAAGACTTTCACCTTTTAAATTTTTGGAGCACTGGTGTTGTTGATGAAACAAATCAATTGTATATGACGACAAGTAAAATAGCTAAAGATTTTTTTGACTATTTATTGACTGATTAAAACCACATCATAAACCCCCTCGAACACAATGTGACAAAAAAATATATGCGTTGAATAAGTCTCCGAATGAATTCATTATTGCTGCGTCTCTGACGCAAACTAATTGTACGCGTCAAAGACGCGAAAATAGCTTTTTCAAATCTCGTTTTAAGCCACTGCGCAGCTAAATATTAAAACTTGAACAGTGGAATTCATCCAAACTAACTTAATTGCTTAATTTTAAACTTTTATTTTGTTAAAAAAGGCGAATTTTTATATTTATAAATATTTAAATTTGTATAACTAAAAGATAATTTGTAATTTTACAAACAATCAAACTACTAAAAATTACCCTAAAATCCATTTCATTAATTTTTCCTAAATGTTGGCAATTTGTTTTTTTTAAAGCTTTTTTCTATTGAATAATTTCAAATAAATGAATATGAAAGGATAAAATTACCTCAATGGATTTTCTAATATTTTTTACTGATTACTATCGAACATTGTAATGACATTTCTACTTATAATTTATTCGCCTTTATTTTTATTTTTTAAATTCCATAGTTATGAAAAAAATTTTAGTCTTAATCATTTTTACTTCAGTTGTCATTTCAAATTTAATTTCTCAAGTAAATAGACGTGGTTTAGAATTTATTGACCAAAATAGATATTTATCAATTCCTCTAGCGATTGTTCCTTTACAAGGGCAACTACAGTCTGAAGTTGACTTATCTGCTAAATTCCCTCCAATTGGTAATCAAGGTCAGCAAGGTTCTTGCGTAGGTTGGGCGACTTCAAATCTTAAGGCTTATCAAGAAAATGTTTCAAATAATGTGAGTACATTCAAATTCAGTCCTGCTTATATCTATAATCAAATTAAATTATGCAGCGATAATTGTCTGTGTGGAAGTTATGTAACTGATGCGATTAATGTTTTAACGTCTCAAGGATGTGCCTTGGAAACATTTTATCCTTATGATCAAAGTATTTGCTCAAATTCAATTACAACCGTAATACGTCAGAATGCCGCTAACTATCCTTGTATCAGTTATCAAAGATGCAACGGTCAAGACCCCAATGAATTAAAAAGCCATTTAGCTTCAGGGTATCCAATTTTAATAGGGATTAGAGTTGATGATGCCTTCCAAGCTTATAGAGGAGGAATATTTTCAAATTGGAATAGTATAAATGAAGGTGGTCATGCTATGGTTGTTGTTGGTTACAGCGAGGCTAAGAAAGCTTTCAAAATATGTAATTCGTGGGGAACATCATGGGGAGAAAATGGATATATTTGGATTTCTTATGCTGCATTTAATCAAAATATACGCGAGTCTTATATAGTTTTCAGCAATTTAAAAAACCCTAATCCTTTCCCAAATCCTACACAAGCAGGAACAAGGCCGTTATTTAGATGGTTTAATTATAATGGTGACCATTTTTACACTCTTCATCCAACTGGTGAACAAGCTTTACAAAATGATTACAGATTTGAATCAATTGAATGTTATATTTATCCTACTTTTTTTGCTGGAACAACACCATTACATAGATACTATAATACAACTTGGAAAAAGCATTTTTATTCAACAAATGATACTGCCACAGAATATGCAAAAACTGTAGGTTTTATGTACGAAGGTGATGCTGGATATGTATTTGGTAATGCAACTAAAGGCACTATACCTCTTTATAGATGGTTTAAAAGTTCTAATGGTGATCATTTTTATACAACGACACCTAACGATCCAAATCCACCTATATATGGATACGTATACGAAACTATTGCTTGTTATGTTTTTTCTGGTCCTTATTCTGGAGTAGTTGTTACAAAAGTTTCGGATATAGAAAATGATAAGCTCGATGTTTATCCAAATCCGTTTGCCAACAAAATAACTTTTAAAAATTTAGATAGATATGAGAAATGTGAATTAAGGAATTCAATTGGGCAGATTATATGGGTCGGAACAAATATTGAACAAGAAGATTTTTCTAAATTAATAAACGGAATGTATATTTTAACAATTTACACAAAAAACCAAATTCAAGCGGTTAAATTAATGAAACAATGATTACTAAAGAGCAAAATATCTGAAAATATGATAGTTCAACATGACAAGGACTAATAGTAAACAACAAAAAAGCGAAAACGTACTGTTCAATTCTTAGTTTTAATACGTTCCACAATTAAAAACTAAGAATTGAGCAAGCGCATTTAAGAAGAAAAGGATTTAAAAATTTTTTGGTTCATCCGTACATTTAGCGCAAAATAATTTTCGACAGTTAAAAGAGCATGATAAACTATGATTTTGAATTGATTTTAGAACTATTTTTTTCTTAAATTTAATTCTGCGCTAAAAAGGCGGAAGAACCAATATCTTTATCTATTTGGTCTTTTTGCGAGAGAAATAAGTCAATTATAATTTTCTTAAAAGGATTATTTTGGTGAATAAGCAGTGAAGTTAAAAAATTAATGCCTTCAATTTCAAAATCGGAATCGTATTTTTCTAAACTCATTTTAAAATAATTTTAGACGAGTGATTCTTCAATAACGTGTAGATGTCCAGATTCAACATAATATTGCAAAGTGA
>JAYVDU010000494.1:0-2974 GCA_043749245.1 Bacteroidota bacterium
GAAATTCATAAAAAAACGAATACTAAATTAATCGCTCTTGGCGGTATAAACGAAGCAACCTGTGTTAAAGCCTTTGAAATGGGCTTTGATGGCATTGCCCTATTAGGAGCTATATGGAATAGTGAGGATAAAATAACGGCGTTTAAAGTAATAAAAACTGCCACGCAGATTACGCAGCTAAGTAATTAATAATAATGACAAAAATCACTGTAAATAATAGCGAAATTACCATTATAACTATTGAGGAGAAAGACTATATTTCTCTCACCGATATGGCTAATGCAAAAGAAAGCGAAAGCAGAGCTGCGGATATTATTAAAAACTGGCTAAGAAACCGTTATACTATTGAATTTATAGGCACGTGGGAGCTTATTAATAACCCTAATTTTAAAGTGGTCGAATTTGACCACTTTAAAATGCAAGCTGGTTTGCCAAGTTTTGTATTAAGTGCTACTGAATGGATTGAAAAAACAGGAGCCATCGGTATTGTAGTAAAAAAAGGTAAATATGGAGGAACGTATGCTCATAAAGATATCGCATTCGAGTTTGGCTCAGCCATTAGTGTAATATTTAAACTTTATTTAATAACTGAATTTCAGCGTTTAAAAGAAGAAGAACAAAAACAGTTAGGGTGGAATGCAAAAAGAGAATTAGCGAAAATTAATTACCGTATACATACTGATGCTATAAAACAAAATCTAATTCCTGAAACAATATTACCAACTCAAATATCTATTATTTATGCTAGCGAAGCAGATGTGTTAAATATGGCAATGTTTAATAAAACAGCAAAACAATGGCGGGATGAAAATCCAGTATTAAAAGGTAATATCAGAGATTAGCCTCAATTAATGAGTTAATATGCTTGTCGAATATGGAAAATTTAAATGCCATTTTTATTGCTGAAGATATATCTCAAAAAGAAAGACTTATCAAGCTAAACAAAATTGCGATTCAACAAATGAAAATATTACAAGAAGTTGAAAACAGAAAAATATTAAAATAGGTAAATATCAAAAATATGAATTACAACCGCCCAATAATTTTAAGCATTGCTGGATTTGATCCCTGCGGTGGCGCTGGTGTTCTAGCCGATATTAAAACTTTTGAGCAACACCAGTGTTTGGGAATGGCAGTGAATACTTCTATTACGAATCAAGTAGAAGATAAATTCATTTCTGTTGATTGGTTTTCTGCTGATGATATTATTAAGCATATCAAAACATTAACTGATACATACAAAATTGATTTTGTGAAGATTGGTATTATTGAAAACCTACATACGCTTGATGCCATCGTTAGCTTTTTAAAACAACAAAATAATACTATCACAATTGTTTGGGATACAGTGTTATCAGCCTCTAGCGGGTTTCATTTAATAGAAACCATAGATAAAAACAAATTAGAAGACATATTAAAAAGTATTTATTTAATTACCCCAAATACAAACGAAGTAAAAAAATTAAGCGGAATCGATAATGAATTAAATGCCGCTGATTATTTATCTAAATACTGTCATGTATTATTAAAAGGTGGGCATAGCGAAACAAATAAGGGCATTGATTTTTTATTTACCAAAGGCGAGACTTCGAGAACCTCAGTCTCCCAAAGTAAATTAATCGAAATACAAAAACAAACAACAAATATCATATATCCAAAACATGGCTCAGGTTGCATCCTTTCATCAGCTATCACTGCAAACTTAGCCTTAGGTAATGATTTAGAAACAGCTTGTCGAAAATCAAAACGATACATTGAAACAATATTAAATAGTAACACAAATTTATTAGCCTATCATGTTGCATAAACTACAATACATATCTCAAGGAACTACTCCTAATGAGCATCTGATAAATATCGAAGCTGCATTAGATGCTGGCATTAAGTTAATTCAACTAAGATTAAAAAATATTTCTGATGTATTGTATATTGATTATGCCAACAAAGCAAAAGAATTATGTGATAAATATGAAGCTCTTTTAATCATTAATGACAATGCAACCGTTGCTAAACATAGCCATGCTGATGCTTTACATTTAGGATTAGATGATATGAATGTTTTGGAAGCAAGAAAAATAATTCCAAATAAATTAATTGGAGGAACAGCTAATACATTAGAACACATACAACAACGTTACGCCGAAAAGGTTGATTATATTGGTCTTGGACCTTATCAATTTACAAGCACCAAAAAAAATTTAAGTCCCATTTTAGGAATAGAAGGTTATCAAAACATCATTCATGAAATGAAAAAAGAGAACTTAACCACTCCTATTTATGCCATTGGAGGAGTTGAGTTAAAAGACATCGAAGCTATTATCAATACTGGAGTTCATGGCATTGCCGTATCAGGATTAATAACACATTCTGATAACAAAGAAAAATTAGTAATAGAAATTAATAAAATTTTATATCATGCTTAAAATAGCCAATCATCAATTTTCATCACGTTTATTTTTAGGAAGTGGTAAATATGGTTCTAGCCAAGAAATGTACGATTCCATTATCGCATCAGGAACAGAAATGGTAACAGTAGCCTTAAAACGTATTGATACTGATGCTCCCAGCGATGATTTATTAGAAGCGTTGAAAAAAGCTAACGTTAAGTTATGGCCAAACACCTCTGGAGTGCGTAACGCCAAAGAGGCTGTATTTGCTGCTCAATTGGCACGAGAGGCTTTAGAAACCAATTGGATAAAATTAGAAATACATCCTGACCCTCGCTACTTAATGCCAGACCCTATTGAAACATTAAAGGCGACTGAAGAATTAGCGAAGCTCGGATTTATTGTGTTACCATACATTCACGCTGATCCTGTATTATGTAAACGTTTAGAAGACGCTGGTACTGCAGCAGTTATGCCTTTAGGCTCGCCCATAGGAAGCAACAAAGGATTAAAAACCGAAGATTTTTTAGAAATTATTATTGAACAAAGTAAAGTCCCAGTTATTATCGATGCTGGTATTGGCGCTC
>JAYVDU010000495.1:0-2966 GCA_043749245.1 Bacteroidota bacterium
AACTAAGTTAATTACTTTCAAGAATTTTCTTCCTATCTGAGTATTCTTCAGTTGTGATTTCGCCAGAAGCAAACCTACTTTTTAGAGTATCGAGCGGCGAATTTTTTTTCATTCTTTGACCTGGAATATCGTAAGGCGTGGCAAAAATCCAAATGAGTAAACTCAACCAAACAAACCACCATATAAAGTGCATACCTGCATAACCATTACCATCGTACATCATAATTTTGATTTTTAAATTGTTATTGAGTAACCGTTTCCCTAATTGAATAATGCCCTGCCTTATTAAGTTGCGCTTGCAGTGCTTCAGTACCAATATTTTCAGACATTGTAATTACAACACTTTGCGGATGTAATTGAACATTAGCTTCTTCAACATTGGGTAATTTTAGCAGAGCATTTTGCACGCTTTTTACGCAACCTCCGCAACTCATACCAGATAACTCATAATTTTTTTTCATGATTTTTTAAAATTTTACTTATAAAATTATTTTATAACTTACACAAAACTAAAGTATTACAACTAGCAATAGTTACACAATTCATTAAATTAATTGCGAGATTCACAGTTTGATTTTTTGATTAAAGGATTTTCAATATTTTCATTATGATAATCTAAAAACATGATTAATCTTGATTAAATCAGCGTCCCATTTTAAATAGCTTAATTGTCACTAAACTATTAATTAATAATGGATAGCAATACCTATGCCTGCTCCGTAATCGCTATTATATAAACCGCTTACTGAAAAAACCCTCGTCATAAAATAGCGTAACCCTAAAGTATATTCTTTATCAGTATTAAACTTACCATCAAAAAACAATCTTGTTGTAATGGGCATACTCTTACGTTGAAACTGTAATCGGAAGCGACCAGTTTGGTCTATCCGTCCTTCTGTTTCAATAAAAAAAGGAAGTAAGTATAATAGACCAAGCTCAAACACTTTGCGATTATCTTTAGTGTTTTCTAATCCTCCTTTATTAAGGCGGTTATCATAACCTACAAAAGCAGCGAGGAAATCTTTTTTATCTATGAATCTCAACAAATGCGTTTCAGTTTCGTAATTACCTTTCCAATCAACTCTCGCTTCAATACGAAGCTGGTTTTTATTATTTGATACAAAACCTTCAAGCCAAGCACCATTGGATAATACATTCAAATCGCCCCATTTAGAAATAAAGTTGTCTTCATTTTTCAACATATTATAACCAGTTTTTGCAAACGCGTTTTGTTCTGAACCTTCATAACTCACAATGCGCGCCATACCAGTAGCCATGTGGTATAAAATATGACAATGAAAGAACCAGTCCTTATCTTCGTTAGCAAGAAACTCAATAATAACAGTTTCCATCGGTTGTATATCGAAAGTGTGCTTTAGTGGCGCATATTCACCTTGATTATTTATAAATCGGAAGAAATGCCCATGCAGGTGCATAGGGTGATGCATCATGGTGTTGTTAAACAATTTGAAGCGCACCACTTCACCCTTTTTAATAATAATTTTATCTGCTTTAGAGAGCGGTTTATCATCAAAAGACCAGATGTAGCGGAGCATATTTCCCGTAAGCGTTAATGGAACTTCACGCACTGGTAAATTTTTATCAAAAGCAGTGGGCTTTATCGAGCGGAGCATATTATAATTAAGAGTACCATTACTTTGTCCGATTCCCATTTTTTTGTCGGGCATATCCATTGGTTGCATTTTTGGAGTGGTTTCTTTTTTATCAGGCATATCCATTAGTTGCATTTTTGGAGTAGCATCTTTTTTATCTGACATATCCATTGATGGCATTGAATTACTCGTTTGGACTGAACCGTTCATATCCATCTTATTCCTTTCTCGCAACATAGCAAAATAATCTAACTTAGGAATGTTAGGCGCATTTACCTTATTACCATTACCAAAATAAACGGAACTATAGCCTGAAATATCTTCAGACGTTGCTCTTAATTCGTATGCTCCTTCGGCAGGAATAGTAATGAGCACATCATACGTTTCGGCAATTGGGAAATTAATCTTATCAACCTGAACAGGTTCTACATCCTTACCGTCTGCTGCTACTACAGTCATTGGACCACCCGCAAATTGTACCCAAAAGTAAGAACCAGCCCCACCATTGATAAGTCTAAGTCTTACCGTTTCGCCCGATTTGAACTCTGGATAAGCGTTAATTTGACTTCCATTTGCTAAAAACGTATTGTAATATACATCCGATACATCCATCGGTGGCATCCTTTGCCACTCCTGTTTTACTTTTTCGCCTAAATAACCTTTTACTATGGCTTCGCCCCAACTTTGCACAGATTTTCTTTTGATGGCATACCATTCATAGTTTGCCTTTAAAGTACGTACTACAGTCGTCATACTCTCATTGGTCCAATCAGAAAATAAAATCACTTTTTCTTTTTGAGATTCCGCATTTTTAGGGTAAATAACAATCGCTCCGTAGAGACCTACCTGCTCCTGCAAGCCTGAATGCGAATGATACCAATAAGTGCCATTTTGAATAATAGGAAAGGTAAAAGTATCTGTATTGCTTGATTTTATGGGTGGCGTGGTCAAGTATGGAACGCCATCTGCCACATTAGGCACCAATACGCCATGCCAATGAATGGATGTTTCTCCTTTCATGGTGTTGTGTACGTATAATACTGCCGTATCGCCTTCTGTAAAATAAAGGGTGGGTGCTGGAATAGTGCCGTTTATAGCAATAGCAGATTTTAATTTTCCATTTGCAAAAGAGACCGTTGTGTCAGTCACATTGAGGTAATACACAACGCGTTTACTCGCGCTTTTTGTTGCAGAGGGATTTGACATATTCATTTTAGGTTTCTCATATTGCTGCGCTTTTAATAAAGATGGCAGAAAGGCGATTAGAAAAATGGATAGTATCCTCATGTTGTAGTTATTTTATTTTAATATCACAAAGGTGGGCAGCTTGATATAACAATGTGTTATGCAATT